>JAGLSB010000391.1 GCA_023135955.1 Bacteroidales bacterium
TTGTAATATTGATATCTGTGAATCCTGATTCTTTATTCTTATTATTAATTGTTTCTGCAACCAGTCTGCCAGTAGTACCTGTACAAATCAGACTATGATGACGAAGAGTTTCCCAATTATGTTCTACCCATTCAATAAGATCTTTTTTTCGGTTATCATGAGCTACGAGCCCTATTCTTTTAATTTTATTCATAAGAAATTTTTTACAAAGATACTTACTTTAAATCTCCAACAAACATTTATGGTTAACTGAAGTTTAAAATATTGTTATTTTTGTATGAAGATTTGATACTATGATTAAAAGAAAAATTACGAGGAAAACTCCGGGCTATATGAAATTCTCACTGTGGTTGATTTTTACAGGTATTGTGGTCACATTGGTTATTTTATTTAAACTTTACCGTGCCATATTTAGTCCGGGATTTAGTACAGCAGACGGTAGCTCGAAAGTCTTTTTTATTCCAACGGGTTCTGCCTATGAAGAGGTGATTAATAAATTGGAAGGGGAAAGTATTATTGAAGATAAAAGTTCATTTGAATGGATTGCAAAAAAGAAAAACTATCAAAATAATATACATCCGGGTCGCTATATTATTCCTTCTGGAATTAATAATAATGATTTACTAAATCTTCTCAGATCGGGACATCAGGAAACCATTCAACTAAGCTTCAATAGCCTCAGAACGATTGAAGATCTGGCAGAAAAAGTTTCAACACAGCTTGAGCCTTCATTTGAGGATTTTTTTGAATATCTAAATGATTTGGATGTAATAGAAAATAAGGGCTTTTCTACTGCCACTTTTCCAACCATGTTTATTCCAAATACATATGAATTTTATTGGGATACAAGCCCTGAGGAATTTGTTAACCGTATGAGTAGAGAGTACATCGCTTTTTGGTCTACAGGTCGTGAAAAAAAAGCGGCAAAACTAAATTTAACAAAAGCAGAAGTTAGTACTCTTGCTTCAATTATCGATCAGGAAACTCTTTTCGATGATGAGAATCCTGCTATTGCCGGAGTATTTATTAATCGAATTCGTAAAAGAATACCACTTCAGTCTGATCCTACCATCATATTTGCGCTACAAGACTTCAGCATTCGCCGGGTATTGAATAAGCATAAATCCGTCGATTCTCCATATAATACTTATAAATTCAGAGGCTTACCTCCTGGGCCAATCAGCATTCCTTCCATCTCATCTATAGATGCAGTTCTTAATTATGACAGTCATAATTACTTGTATTTTTGTGCCAAACCTGACTTTTCCGGATATCATAATTTTGCTTCCACTCTCTCTCAACATAACAAAAATGCACGTTTATACCAGAAGGCATTAGATCAACGGAATATTTATCGCTAAACAATATTGTTTTCTTTATTTATTGTATTTTCGTAATACTATGAAGAAGATAAAGTTTGGTACCGATGGGTGGAGAGCAATTATTGCTCGTGATTTCACAAGTGAGAATCTA
>JAGLSB010000392.1 GCA_023135955.1 Bacteroidales bacterium
AATAATATGACCTTACTGACGGTGAGGACGAGATTGCTTCAGTCACCCGCGTACCTCGGACTCCTTCGCAAAAACGGGGCTTTGGTAGCGTGGGGGGGGATAAAAAAGTTGGCGGCAAAGCCGCCAACTTTTTTATCCCCCCACCCCCGAGTAGGCTCCGTTTTTGCGAGCCGACGAAGGAGGCGAAGCAATCTCGTATCTTTTGCGGGAGATGGATTCCTGTGAAATAAGTACCGACACCACAGGAGGTGAAGCAATCTCGTATCGGTTTCAATTACTCAATTCAGAATATATGTAATACAATGTGCCAAATACTGATGCATTTGTTGAGGTTTCCGCCTTTCTCAAATCAATTTTTAATGAGACACCCGAAATGAAGAACTATTAGACCCCAGTTGTTCTTTATTTTCTTGCAAATTCAAGCAGTGGTTTTATATTTTCCTTATCGGCTTCATATATTGTATTCAAATATTTTGTGCGAGTATCCCCCTGGTCTGTAATATTTTTACTTCCCCATGTGAATATATTTTTATTTAGACCTTTTGATATTAAAATATCTGCACATAACCTTGAATGACGCCCGTTTCCATTCGGGAAAGGATGTATTTTCACCAGCCTGTGTTTAAATCTAATTGCGATCTCATCTTCTGATAAGGTTTTGTTTCCTATCCAGAATTGGCAATCATCCATAAGTTTAGTTAGTTCTACTTCAATTTGAAACTTATCGACACCAATATTCTTATTTGTTTTTCGGAATCTTCCTGCCCAACCCCAGACTTCGGAAAACATTCTTTTGTGAACTTCTTTAATGAAGGCCACAGTTAGTATCTTTTCATAAGAAGGATTACTTTTTAAACTCCATTCTATTGCTTTTTCTATATTAACTTGTTCGAACTCATCAAGTTCACCCCTGGTTGAAATAGTTTTTATTTTCAGTTCCTCTTTTTCTTCTTCCTCTATCGGTGTTTGACCTTTGATATATTCTAATTCTAATCCCATAATATCTTTGGCACATCATTTTTTATTTCAGATGCTTTCTCTTTTATCGCTTTCTCTATTCTTTCAGGAGTGTTTTTTTGATCTTCCAATTCCATTTGAACAGAAGTTCGTTCTACAATACTTCTTGCAAGTTCCTCTGCTCTTTTTTCAATCATACCTTCTAGTGTTATTTCTGAAGGAATGAAACCATATACAAATTTCATATTAAGAGCTGCTGCAACCTGTCTGAGTACCTTAATTGAAATTGTTCCATTCTTTTCCCTCTCTTCTATTTCTTTCACACTCTGAGGTGTAATTGACAATTTCTTACCTAACTGCCTGAGCGACATATTTATTCCTTGCCGGATTGAGTAGATCCAGCCCTGGGGTGGTAAAACAATACCATCAAGCTCTCTGAACTTGGCTATCTTATTGTCAAGTTGTTCTCTAATTAGTTTCTTTGTTTTCATAAGGCTATACCCTTAAAATGTTTCTTCAAATATAAGGCTGTAACCTGAAATATGCAAATTTATTTTAAGGGTGTAGCCTGATTTTACAATTGAATTGTGTGTGACTTGCATGAGCAAGCACACACCTGTTAAAAGCCCAATAAATAATTGAAATTAGTGAATTATTTTGATTGATGTGAAAAACAGGTGTGTTTTTTTCCAGGGGATGGAAGTCTCTCGAAACAAGTTCGGGACAGGCTCCTACGGGCGGAGGTAACACTGCGAACCGTTAGCAAGTGGCAAGCTGGTTCACCGCGGGGTGTACAATGACCCGGAGCGAAGCGCAGAGCACGATCCAAGGGAGTAACGAAGCCAGACTGCAAACTCCGGTACTGACGAACAGAACTTAGCGGAGCGATCTCACGACCAGAGGGAGTAAACTGGATATGAGAGCCGCTGGAAGCAGCTCAAAGCCAAGTTAAAGGAGGAAACCCGGAAAACCACCCCCATGACTTTCGATGAACGGGTACAGAAGATCAAGGAAATCCAGCGAGGCTGGATTAATAATTTCCGGCTGGCTAATATTCAGGGAAAATTAAAGAACTGGATGGCTGGTTGAGAAACCGATTAAGATACTGTATCTGGTCCCGAAGCCTCGGGAGAAAAAACGGGAGCGTAAGCGGATAAACCTCATCAGACTTGGCGTAAATCCCCATGATGCTTTCAGGTGGAGCAGGAGCAGATTGGGAGGCTGGGCAACGGCGAAGCCCTCATGAATACCATTTGAAATATTCAA
>JAGLSB010000393.1 GCA_023135955.1 Bacteroidales bacterium
CTCACTATGGTTTTGAAAAAGGTTTTGGTATGCGAAAAGGATTTGTGGAAATGTACCACTATCGTATTCCTGATAATGAAGTTGGACAATACCTTGATGAGAGCGGGTATTTATGTGTTGATGAAGAGGCCCCTGTTTTGAAAAATCAATGTTTTAGTGGCGAAGTAAATGAAGAATACAACCAGAGCTGGGCAGAAGAATCATCTGATTATCGTTTTGGGAGGACAACCAACTCTTTCCCTTACCGCTACTTTATGAGTAACCTGAGAGCCTTGCAAATGCGCAGCACATATTTGCACACCACAGGTCACCTGATCCCCAAAATGCTGCCTTTCATTTCTCAGGAGTTAGGGCGCACGGCTGAAGATACACCCGATGCCTGGAGTTTTTTGACAGAGACTAACCTGAAATCTGGTTTATCAAAAAACTGGGAGCGTTGGTTGTACCAACGTGATGCCCCCGGCTATGAAACCACAGCTGTTGTTAAAATGCAACATGTCAGAAAAATGTGGATGATTGAATCCGACAAGTACTACGATTATATTGCACGCAAAGGTAAAAAGATAGGGTTTGCAGCTGATGATGTTGTTTTTCCTACCGGTACTATACATGATGTAGCCATAAAAATATCGTATTATGATGGTGTTGCTGGCACATTAAAATTGGTTTACACTAACGGTAGTGGCAGCACAGAGGAACGAACCATTACAACATATGGAACTGATGCGATAAAAACCGCCACATTCTTTATTAATGCAAAATTCGACGCTAGCGGTTTTAACTTTGATTTCGAATTACAGTCAACACAAGAAGTACCTGTATCTTTTGTACGTGTTATAAAAGTGGCTCCACAGCCATCTGTCTGTGCTACAGGGGAAACTATTGATCCAACAACTTTAGAATCGAACCAATTATAAACACATGAAACATATCCTTACATTTTCTATGTTGATGTTTAATGCGCTTTTCGCAACCGCACAACCCTCTAAACCTAATATCGTGTTTATTCTTGTTGACGATATGGGCTGGGGAGATTTAGGTACGAACTTTCAAAACGAAAAAACGGGTAAAAAACATTTCACTCCCGAGTTGGATGCTTTGACTCAAGAAGGTGTTCGCATGGTGTCTCATTACTGTCCGGCTCCTATCTGTGCTCCTTCAAGAGCATCATTACTGCTGGGTCAGCATCAGGGGCATGCCGACATCCGAGACAAACAATTTGACAAGGCCCTGCCTGATCAATTAACAATAGGCTCAGCTATGCAAACGGCAGGCTATAGAACAGCCATGATAGGTAAATATGGATTACAGGGCAATGGTGACAACCCGAAGAATTGGCCAGCCTATCCTACAAAACGTGGGTTTTCCGAATTTTTCGGATATCCTGATCATGTTGGAGGGCATATGCATTACCCCTACCATCATTGGCCCATTGGCAATATGGATAAACACAAAACCCCAAAAAAGCTCTGGCATCAACAAAATGAGATTAGTGGGCAACTGGAAGGGTGCTACACAACGGACCTATTTACTGCTTTTGCAAAAAAATGGATTGTTGATCATAGAAACACCTCGCCTGAACAAGCTTTCATGCTGATGCTCAATTACGATACACCTCACGCGGCGCTTCAAGTTGCAACCGCCCCCTATCCTGAAGGCAAGGGATTGTCTGGTGGAATACAGTGGTTAGGAAAACCCGGAGAGATGATTAATACGGCTAAAGGAGAAATTGATTCATATATTCATCCCGACTACAGAAATGATGATTGGAGTAATGTGGAGCAACGATTCGCCTCAATGAACAGACGCATAGACAATGCTGTAGGCGATCTAATACAATTACTCAGGGATTTGGATATTGATCAAAACACATTGGTTGTGTTTACCAGCGATAATGGCCCTCACAAAGAAAGTTATATAGATGGAGAAATCTACGCTCCATCATCATTTCGGTCATACGGTCCCTATGAAGGTATAAAAGGCGATGTGTGGGAAGGCGGAATTCGTGTGCCTGCTCTTGCCTGGTGGCCTGGAAAAATTCCGGGCGGCCTTGTAGACAATAATATCAGTCAATTTCATGATTGGCTTTCGACCTTTGTTGAAATTGCAGGTTTACCTCGACCGGCTATATGTGATGGTATTAACCTCATGCCCCAACTGAGCGGTCAGGCTTTGTCTGAATCATCCACCGTGTATATAGAGTTCGCTGATAAAAGTGTGACTCCGAGCTATGATGATTTTGATATAAAAAAAAGGAATAAAAAAGATTATCAAATGCAAGCCATCTTTCTTGATGGTTACAAAGGCATACGAACAGACATCCAGTCTCACGATCAGGATTTCGAAATATACG
>JAGLSB010000394.1 GCA_023135955.1 Bacteroidales bacterium
GAAGGCATCAAGGGGATAAATTTCCAATCGCTCAACTCTGTTCTAAGTAATCCATATCCTGAGATTTTCTCAGATATCTTTTTATGTAAACTAATCGTATTACCAAATGATGTTCTTTGATTCTCATAACCGGCAAGACTTTTTCTGTCAAAACTACAAACGTCATGATGAATAAAATCAACTAGATTTCTAAACATGAAATCATTTTTGAACATGTATTCAATCTTATTTTTGGCTAATATTGAGTAAAAGCTATTCTCAGTATCAAAATGTATAATATCACCACCCAAACTATTTTCGCTTGCAATATATTCCACATCTGAATAATTCAAGCCTATTAAGGATTCTGAATATAATCTGGATCTATATTTTTTCCATTGAAGAGAGAGTCTGAAATCCATATCCTTCTGGTTTTCATCACGACCGCCCCCTTCATAACTCATTATCAAAGGGAAATTCCTATCAGCTTCTTGAAACCATGTATTTACAGAGAAAACATCATCCTTAGTTGTTCTAAAATGCAATTCATGTAATATTCCTGATTTATTATATTCTGCATTTTCCTGTACCTGATAATTCCAATCACCATTCAGGTTATTATAAAAGAGGAAATCATTATCCGAATTTTCTCTGAATACCCTAATCCGGGATTGAATTGATTCCTTTCCTCCTCTAATATCAATCAGAGTATTATTCGAACTGAAACTTCCCGATTTATGCATAAGAGAAAAAGCCAGAGTATCAGCCCATACCGGAATAGTACTAAGTATAACGCTTCCACCTAAAGCTCCCGAGCCTTCAAAAAGTGAGCTTCCTCCATATAGCAAACTGATTTCATCGGCAAAAAACAAAGGGATTAGAGAGAAATCTACTTGCCCAGGCATTGGGTTGTTCAAATGAATTCCATTCCAATCGACTCTTGTATGAGAAGCCGACATACCCCTGAAGGAAGCAGAAGCCAATGATCCCTGACCGTAAGATTTTATATATAAAGGGGAGTGCTGAGATAACAGACTAGTCAAATCAGTATTGGAGCTGGATTGAATAACTGAATTATCTATAGTAGTCTTAATTAAGCCTCTGTCTTGCAGACTTGTCTCCGATAAAACTTGCACCTCTTTTATTGAGAAAATGGAATCGGTAATGCTCTGTGCATAAGAATTATACACAAACATAATTGTGAAGATATAAAGGCTTGATATTTTAAATATATATTTCAATATCCAGCTTTTATTAAGGTGAAAAACTCAAGCCTTTGCTCATCATGAATTTTCAAAAAGTATATACCAGGCGTTAATTCCCCTGCAGAGATAACATGATCTCCTTCAATATCATTGGCTATATATAAAACCCGACCCTCTGCTCCGGATATTTCAATATTCCCTCTAATCAATCCTGAGATATGAATTTGGTCAATAAACGGATTTGGAAAAACTTTAACTAAATATGAAGGCTCTTGAACTTGAATATCATTTGACATCACTGGCGATGCTGCAATATCAACTGCAAATGATATTTCTGTTGAAAGTTCACCCAATGGACCAGCATCACCTAAAACACCGGTATGTACTTTTATAAAATGAATTCTATCAAGAATAACATTGTTTCCTGTAGAATCTGTTGCCCATGATATATCCATTGCATCTCCTCCCATGCCTTCAATTTCATCTGTGTAAGGATTATCGGGTAATTCCGTTTCTATTCCAGTTGGGAAGATATTATCTGCATAACCATATTTCCGCGGCAGAGATTTTACTAAAAAGACATCGGAGAAATCTGTTATTGCATCAATCTTTGTTCCTGTAAAGGAGCAATTCCCATTGTAAAATTCTCTGTCAAAACCAGAATCCGGATAATAGGACTGCTCATGAAAACTGTTAGCAAAAACAAATCCTGAATTCATTAAACTATCCTCCCAAAATACATCATGCGCAAAATCTGTCAGTGGGTCAGTATAAGTAATTGTATAATTCTTAATAGTGCTGCTAAAAGTATGGTCGCTTCCCGATAGTTCATACCAGATATCGTCGGGTTCACCATTTAAATTATCATCTTTCATTACACTAACAATTCCAGGCTCAGAGAATTCTTCAGTAGCATTTCCAAAGATTACGAAATCAACTCCATAAGGATTCTCAGGATCGTTATCTACAGGCTGATCAAATGAAAAAATAATATAGCCGCCGAAAGCCCCAAGGCTTACAAGTCCACCTTCATCACCAATAATTCCCAAAGCAGATTCAATTGTCCCTCCCCCAGAATTAATGAATTGTCCGGGAGCAGGCTTATAATCATGAATAGCCTGAATATACTGAGCATCAGAACTATAAAAAGACAGGATTAGGAATATAATTACTAATCCTAGTCTAAAATAATTATGGTATTTTTCCCAAATCATTCTTCCAATATTGTATGCCTTACCGTAAAAAACATATTCAAAACAATGCATAAACCTTCAATACTGAACGATCCAGTATGAGGATTATACTTACACTAACTCAAATTAATGTTTGATCTTAATTTTGTAGCAGACAATGTATTGGATGTGATTCATCACTAATTCTCGTCCTGTTCTCCGCAGACTACAAAATTAAGGGTACAATGGCAGGTCTTCTGACTTATCCCGGTTTCTGATACCTTCCCATCCTGGAACAGTGGCGTTTATTTCAAAAACCAATGAAGAGAGATCTCTTCAGGACTTACAGCAGCGGGAACTGTTGCCGACTTTCACGACATTCCCTTTTCATCCCCTACGGGGAACCATTGAAAGAACAAATATATGGAAAAGAGATAAGGGGAGTATTGTCTGGGGGGTGTTTTTTTTGAAAATGATATTAACAGGAAGGTTGGTGAGTGGTTGAGTGGTTGAGTGGCTGAGTGGTTGAGTGGCTGAGTGGTTGAGTGGTTGAGTAGTTTATTGGTTATTGGTTATTGGTTATTGGCTTGACTTTTGGCTTTTAGCTTTTAGCTAAAGGCTAACAGCTAAGTGCTAACAGCTAAAGACTAACAGCTAAGCGCCAA
>JAGLSB010000395.1 GCA_023135955.1 Bacteroidales bacterium
TTATTGATGTCGTTTTTTAATCGTTTCGACTCCGTTTTTCTCGAACGAATGTTAGAGGATGGCAAAGTACAAGTAGGAATTTATGCGCAAAGTTTTAGAATTCTTGATGCTGCAAATATGTATTCAGTTCTTGTAGCTGGAATGCTATTGCCAATATTCTCCCGAATGCTTAAGGAAAAACAAGCGCCTACAGAAATGTTAAGACTATCATTTTCAATTGTGATTGTTCCAGCTTTAACATTGTCGATTATATCATTCTTCTATAATGAAGATATTATTGCATTGCTCTATAATGAATATACTGAGTACAGTTCAAGAGTATTTTCCGTACTTATAAATGGATTTGTTTTTATTTCTATTTCTTACATTTTTGGAACACTGCTCACGGCAAACGGAAGTCTGAAACAATTGAATTTATTAGCTCTTATTACTGTGCTCCTTAATTTTTCACTTAATCTAATCTTAATACCCAAATACAAGGCACTAGGCTCTGCATTTGCTGCAGTTTCATCTCAATCATTCTTTGCTCTGGCACAATTAATTGTCTCGGTGAGAATATTTAAAATAAAAATATCCCTCGATTTTCCGATTCGCTTATTGATATTCACCCTATTATTGGCAGGTAGCGGATTCCTGGTCCATGCAAAAATTACAAACTGGCTGCCCGGACTTTCAATTATATTGATCCTTGCTTTAATATATTCCTGGATTTTGAAAATTCTTCGCCCGAAAAAATTGTATCAAATAATAAAATACGATGAAAAATAAATGAGGTAAAAATATCAGAAAAGTATTTTCTATTGTAAATTCCCTATTTGATTTTAATACATATCTTTATCATCCTCAACAAATCTGAAATGTTCATATTTTGTTAATACAACGAACCCAATTCAAGGTTCCAGCGAATAATTATTCCCTATTTTTGTTAAAACCAATAATCAAAATTGTGACTGTCCGAAAAACTAAAGAAAAGGACCTACTTAGAAATAATAAAATTAGTATATTGCTGAATACCAGAGAATTAAGGGCTATTGAAGCTTACTGCACAAAGTATAAGGTAAGAAACAGATCTAAGTTTATGAGAGAGGCTGTTCTTACGGAAGTATTGAAAAAGTTTGACGAAGATTATCCAAGTTTGTTCGAGTTCGAGAAACCTAATCTTTTTGTAAAATAGTTCATCTATTTCATTTTGGTCTTTTATTAATTTTATAATTTTTACGAAAAAAAATCATATATGCATATAGAAGGGACAAGGTCATCACCAAGTATTGATGTTAAGGACGGAATATTCGAAATTAAAGGAAGATCCATCCATGAAGATCCTTTTGAATTCTACTCTCCTCTTCAGAAAGAATTATCACGGTATATTGAACATCCTAAACCCAAAACTGAAGTACGCATTCACCTTGAGTATATTAACAGTGGTTCAAAAAAGTATTTGACTAATTTT
>JAGLSB010000396.1 GCA_023135955.1 Bacteroidales bacterium
GATATTGAAATTATTTATACAGATTCTGCCAAACTTGAAATGATTCTCAGGGCAGGGCAAATCAAACAATTTACAAACGAAGAAAGACCATATATTGAATTTCCCGATGGAATATATATTGAGTTTTACGATGACAGTCTGAATATTGAAGCGACAATGAAAGCCGACTATGCCCTGTATTATAATGAGGATAAACTTTGGGAAGCGAGAGGGAATGTGGAAGCACATAATATGTTGAAAAATGAGCAATTAAATTCTGAAGAACTTTTCTGGGAAGAGGAAAAAGAATTAATATATTCAAACAGCTTCTCTCGAATAAAAACAGAAGATGGGATTTTCTACGGACAAGATGGATTTGAATCTAACCAGAAATTCTCTAAATGGAAATTAAAAGGATCGAGAGGAACTGTTAACATTAAAGAAAGGGAGGATGAAAAAGAATAAATTCCTCGAAATTTCATGGCTAACGATTGCTGTAATTACACTTGCCATTGCTATTGTCGAAAGTTTCCGATCGGGATTTAGGGAGAATTATCGTTTTTTTATTTTTTTTATTATTGCCATTTCACTATACTCACTGAGGCGGTTTAGTCCAAACAAAAAACAATAAGAGATCCTGTTGCAATAAATGAATCAAATTAATAAATGACAGCTTTTATTATCGTCTTTTTAAGCTTAATCTTTTCTGCATTTTTTTCAGGGATGGAAATAGCTTTTATTTCATCAAACAGACTGAAAATAGAACTGGACAAGAAGCATGGTTTATTCCCATCTAGAATTATCAGTTATTTCATGAGAATTCCTGGGCATTACATTGCTACAATGCTTGTGGGAAATAATATTGCCTTGGTTGTATATGGAATTGTCCTTGCTAAAATGCTCGAACCTTTTCTAACAAATACATTATATATTAATAGTGATGCCTTAATTCTTATTTTCCAGACTATAGTTGGTACTATAGTAATACTTTTTACAGCTGAATTTTTACCAAAAACTCTGTTTCGAAGCCGTCCTAATGCTGCACTGAATATTTTTGCCATACCTGTCACTTTCTTTTATATCATAATGTACCCAATTACAGTAATCGCAATTGGAATCACAAATCTAATTATGCGGATATTTCTTGGGATAGATGTTCAAATGAGAAATGAAAATCAGAAACCTGCCTTTGGGAAAATTGATCTCGATTATCTTGTAAATGAAAGTCAGTCTGACCTTGAACAGAAACTGGAAGATGAACCTGAGAAAAAAATATTTCAGAATGTCCTTGAATTTTCAAGTCTTAAAGTAAGAGACTGCATGGTACCAAGAACCGAATTGGAAGCACTTGAAATAAGCAGCAGTTTAAATGAATTCAAAGAAAGATGTGTGGCAACTGGCTTTTCAAAAATCTTGATTTTTGAAAATTCCATCGATAATATAATCGGCTATATTCGCGCAAAAGAATTGTTCGACCAACCCAGAACAATTAAATCAAGACTTGTATCATTATTAATCGTTCCTGAAACCATGAATGTAAACAAGCTTTTCAGCAAGCTTATAAAAGAGCATAAAAATATTGCTTTGGTAGTTGACGAATATGGAGGTACATCAGGAATAGTAACTTTGGAAGATATTATTGAAGAGATTTTTGGGGAGATTGAAGACGAACATGATAACATCGAATTAGTGGAGCGACAAATCAATGATAATGAATATATATTTTCCGGTCGGCTTGAAATAGATTATATAAATGATAACTACAATATCGAACTTCCTGAATCGGAAGAATATGAAACTCTGGCAGGATATATTATAGACCATTGTGAGAATATCCCAAAGCTTAATAATCGCATAATTGTAGGCGATTATCAATTCAGAATGCTTAAAGTAAGTCAGACGAAGATAGAATTAGTACAGGTGAGGAATATGGTGTGATGGGGTGATGATGTGATGATGTGCTTGTTAAATAAAAAAGTGACTGAAGCAAGAAACCATCACACCAACAAACCAGCACACTACCACACCAACAACTTTTTTCTTAATAATCGAAGTAAATAAATTGAAATTACTATCTTCGTAGCCTGAAAAAATTAAAGAAAAAAATTAATCGTAAATGGCAACGTTACAGAAGATAAGGAATCAGGGTGGAGTACTAGTGGCAGTGATTATCGGACTCGCATTATTAGCTTTTATCCTTGGAGATTTTTTGAATTCAGGGCCTTCTGCTTTTTCAAGGAAAAGGATGGAAGTAGCTGAGATTGCGGGTGTATCCATAGATTATATGGATTATAATGCAAAAATTGAAGAACTATCCGAATTTTATCGGATGAACTATCAGATTAGCTCCCTTGATGCAGAGACTCAAGAAAATATTCGTACAGAAGTCTGGAGAACTACATTAAGAGATGTAATTATGGGCTCTTCTTATAATGATCTTGGAGTTTTTGTAAGTGTAGAGGAACTGAAAACTATGTTAATGGGTGATTCCATAAATACTGGTGGTTCCAATGTTATTATGGACGAACCGCATCCAATGGTTCGCAGAATGTTCACAAATCCGGAAACAGGAGAGTTCAACCGATTCCAGATGATGAATTATTTCAATGCCATAAGCGATGACGTGTACAAAGATGAACGTAAAAGATGGATTTATTTAGAAAATCAGATTGTAGACGAGAGAATGAATCAAAAGTATTTCTCCATGGTTCAAAAAGGACTTGCTCCAAATAGTATTGACGCAAAAAACTTTGCTTTCGAAAATGAATCTAATATCAGCTTTGATTTTGTTTATCAGAGTTTTAATCTCATCAATGATGAAGATGTAAGTTATTCTGATGCCGATGTCACAGCTTATTATGATGAGCATAAAAATGAATATGAGCAAGATGATACCAGAAGTATTGAGTACGTAATATTCGCAATTGAACCCTCTGTTCAAGACGATCAGAATGCTAAAGAATATGTTGAACAAAGCAAAATACCTTTTGCAAGATCTGAGAACCCTATTAGCTTCGTGAATACAAATTCTGATATTCCATATAGTGATGTTAGTTATGCTACAGAAGATCTTCCAGAGCAATATATAGATTCAATCTTCAAGGCAGACCCAGGTAAAGTAACCGGACCATGGTTTGAAAACGATTCCTATAAACTAGCTAGACTTCTTGGTTTTACATCAGTTTCTGATTCAGTAAGAGCAAGACATATTTTAATCAGTCTTTCTGTTCAGAGAGATGATGCCAGAGCAGAAGCAATTGCCGACAGTCTAAAGCAACTGATTGAGAATGGCGCCGATTTTAATGCATTGGCAAGAGACTTTTCCTCCGATCAGTCGAACAGTACCATTGGTGGAGATCTTGGTTGGTTTCCTGCAAATGCCATGGTTAAACCTTTCAATGATTATTGTTTTGATAATAATACCGGCGATTTGGGTGTTGTAAAAACGAATTTTGGTCACCACGTAATAAAAATTGAGGCACAAAGTCCAAAACGTAGAAAGGCAGAACTTGCTATTCTTGAACGCCAGGTTGTTCCTAGCGACGAAACTTACCAAACTATTTATTCAAATGCTGTTCAGTTTGGAAGCAATGCAAAAAATATTGAAAGTTTTCGTAAGCAATATGAAGAAAATAATCTGATCCCTCGCTTTTCCACAGACTTCCAAAAAGACGCAAGTACTTTAACCGGTTTTGAATACTCCAGAGAAATTATCCGTTGGAGTTTTGAAAACGAGGAAGGAGCTATTAGCCAAATATTTGATTTGAACGACAAATATATTGTTGTAGCACTTACTGATGTAAAAGATGAAGGATTTGCCTCTAAAGAAGATAAACTTGGAGAAATTGAGATTGCTGTTAGTAAGCTCAAGAAATTAGAAAAGCTTGCTGAAGAAACTACCACAAAAATTGCATCTGCAATCGATATAGATGAAGTTGCATCAGAATTAGGCTCAGAGGTTGTTCTTGCAGAAAAAGTTCGATTATCAAATCCCTATATTGCTACCGTAGGTCTTGAGCCTTCAGTCGTGGCTTTATCTTATAATCTTGAACCAGGACAGCTATCTTCCCCTATTATTGGTGCTAATGGTGTTTTTGTATTACAAGTAAATGAAAAAGACATTCCTGAGGATCTGGATATTTCTTCTGCAATATTCAGAATGAAATATTTTTATGAAAGCAGAGTAAGTTATCAGGGATATGAAGCATTATTGGAAAAAGCTGATATTAATGATAAGAGGATTAATTTCTATTAGACTCGTACTTCACTAAAGATATAAAAAACCGTTTCAGATTCTGCTGAAGCGGTTTTTTTTATTCTAGCAGGGCACCCAGGTTGAGATTCCACGCCTTGAATTCAGGAGTGGGATTGGTCTCAAACCCAAGCCTGGTCTGGTATTGTCCCGATAAAAGCCCTGCCCTGCTGAGTCCACAGATGGGAGCGGTTACATAACCTGCTGTAAATTTTTCTCCATTATCTGCCAGTGAATCAATGTAAGGCATTTCGGGTTAAAGCATTGTCTGTTATGACAATAGATCCCAATAAAAATAGGCGGCAATTTCATCAATGTAAATGGATAAAATGAGGCTTCTTTTAAACTAAATGTTACAACTCAAGCTTTGAAATACACTTTTTAACATAATCCTCTATAAATCTGAAACGTTTTGTTTTGGTGGTCATTTTGTATAAAGAAAAGATCATATTATGCATTTCATAATTGTCACAAATGCCATATTATTACGATGATTATTAAATCTCCTCCAATATATTCCGGACATGAAAAAGGAATGCGTGCTTCTGATATTTTCTGTTTTTCTAACCATTCCCGGTACGAGAAATTTATCTTACTTAAACAGACCCTTATGAAGCTATCCTGATCCTGAAACAACCAATCTGTAATCAATGATAATTTTCAAATACAA
Organism: Bacteroidales bacterium; assembly: GCA_023135955.1. Lineage (GTDB taxonomy): Bacteria > Bacteroidota > Bacteroidia > Bacteroidales > JAGLSB01. The sequence continues at coordinate 4,902 of JAGLSB010000396.1, forward strand.
ATATCACATGATGTCCATTCTTTGTTTGTTACTGAATTCCTGTCACTTCGGGGAAAAGGTAACGGACATCAGACCCAATTTCATTATTATTCTCACAGACGACATGGGGTATGGCGATTTGGGTTGCTATGGCAACACCGAGATCAATACACCCCATATTGACCGGATGGCCGCTGCAGGAATCAGGTTTACGGATTTTCACTCCAATAGTGCAGTCTGCACACCCACCAGAGTGGCATTGCTCACCGGTCGCTATCAGCAACGCGCAGGTCTGCAGAATGTATTGAGGGTGACAGACAGTAGTGATACCCCCCCTGGATTAGCCGGAGAGGAGGTTACTTTCGCAGAAGTATTGAAAACAGCAGGATATCAAACTGGTATTTTTGGTAAATGGCATGTTGGTACACAGAACGAGAGTCATCCCTTGAACCAGGGATTTGACAAATTTATTGGTTTCATGACCAATCCCGATTTTTTCAGTCATTGCGGGCGGCTGGGAGAACATGACTGGCATCATGGATTTTCTGAAACAAAAGAAGAGGGCTATATCACGGAACTGATATCCAAACATTCCATAGATTTTATTCAACAGAACAATAACAAACCATTCTGTTTGTATGTAGCGCACAAAACCCCTCACGGCCCGTTACAAGGTCCGTCCGATTCGGCAATCTGGAAAGAAAATGAAATAACCAGACCTCTGCCCCGGTCAGCCAGACCAGGAGATGAGGAAAACATCTACCGGGAAATGATTGAAAACCTGGATTCATATATTGGACAAATGATCCTGACTTTGGAACAAGAGAATATTGCAGAGAACACCCTGATCATTTTCTTTTCAGACAATGGTCCGATTGGTATCGAAAACACCAATGGACTCAAGGGCCGGAAGGGGCAATTATATGAAGGGGGTCACAGAATTCCGGCTATCGCTTACTGGCCAGAGATGATCCAACCAGGTACCAATAGTGATGTTATTATGGGAATGGATATTTTCCCTACCCTACTGGATATTGCAGGAATTGATTATATTGCCGGGCAGAACAGACAATTAGACGGTATCAGTTTCTATCCAGTACTGAAAGGAAACAGCTTGCCTGAAAGAACATTGTTTTGGCGAACCAATGGCGGTATAGCAGTCAGGAAGGGACCATGGAAATTGATCCGTCAAAAGGGCGATGATAATCCGGATAAGCAATTCATGCTATTCAACCTCGATAAGGATATCAGGGAATTACAGGATTTCTCAGAAGAAAACCCGGCGTTGGTACAACAATTATTGGAAGAAATAAGAAACTGGGAGTCTGATGTTGACTCAAACTCCTTACAGGTTCATTAAAATCATTCTCTCAATATGACTCAGAAAAATCATTCAAAATCATAACATCATGAAAAAACAAACAAAACTGATCATGCTGACACTTACTGCTGCGATAGCTGTTTCCTGCAACAATAAGATGGACTTTGATGAAAAACCCAATATAATTTTCATTCTTACTGATGATCAGAGATGGGATGCCCTGGGATATGCCGGTAATGAAATCATCCAGACACCTGAAATGGATAAACTGGCAGGTGAAGGAGTTTATTTTGAAAAAGCTTTCGTAACCACGCCCATCTGTGCTGCAAGCCGGGCCTCATTTTTTACCGGTTTATACGAGCGGACACACGGATACACCTTCCAGCAAGGGCCCCTTAAGGATGCTTACTTTAACATCAGTTATCCGCGCCTTCTGAAAGAAAACGGGTATTACAGCGGTTTTTTTGGCAAATTTGGAGTAAATTACAAAGATGCCCGTCATTCTTTTAATGTCTTTGACTCATACGATCGCAATGGGAAATACCCCAACCGGAAGGGCTATTATTACAAAACAATAGGTTCAGACACGGTTCATCTCACCCGGTATACCGGGTACCAGGCCCAGGATTTTATAAAAAATGCACCGGCAGACCAACCCTTCTGCCTGTCACTCAGTTTTAGTGCTCCGCATACCCACGACAATGCACCAGAGCAGTACATCTGGCAACCGCAGTCTGATAAACTTCATGCCAACGAGACCATGCCTCCTCCCCCACTTGCAGAAGATCAATATTTCGATGCATTGCCAAAGGAGGTGAAGGAAGGATTCAATCGGTTACGCTGGACCTGGAGATTTGACACGCCCGAAAAGTACCAGCACAGTGTCAAGGGATATTACCGGATGATCAACGAAATAGACCACGAAATCGGAGCCATCAGGAACCTTCTTGAAGAAAAAGGCATTGCAGACAATACAGTGATCATTTTCATGGGCGATAATGGTTATTACCTGGGAGAAAGACAACTGGCAGGAAAATGGCTCATGCATGACAACTCCCTGCGTGTACCCCTTATCATCTTTGATCCAAGGGCAAAAAAACACCGCGATGTTCAGGATATGGTCATCAATATTGATGTAACAAAAACCATCGTCGACCTGGCTGGCATTGAAGCTCCAAAAGAGTACCAGGGAATCAGCCTGGTACCTTACCTTCAAAGAGAAAAACCTGAATTGGTACGCGATAAACTGCTCTTTGAACATCTCTGGGAACTGTCTGAGATACCCTCGAGCGAAGCCATCAGGACAGAAAAATGGAAATATTTAAGGTACCGTCTTATCGATACACCGGAAGAACTGTATCTCCTGGAAAATGATCCACTGGAAACCAACAATCTGGCCACCGATCCAGCTTATAATGATGTCCTGGAAGAACTGAGAACAGAGTGTGACAGGCAGGCGGATAACTACACAAAAGCTAAACTGGTTTCTGATTTTACTCCTGCTGATCAAATTGATTTAACTTTCTAAAACTCACAACATGAAAAAACGTGTCATTATTTCTCTTTTAGTGATTGCAGTGATCGTAATCCTCTTCCTGATCAGAGGCACTCAAAAATTTACTGTGATCAACCTGAAGACAGAATATACCGAACAACCATTAGGAATTGACATTGAATACCCCCGGTTTAGCTGGCAGATGCATGTCCCTGGAAATGAACGGGGACAATACCAGGTTGCTTATCAGATTTCCGTGAAAGACCAAAATGGAAAAAGCGCATGGGACAGTGGAAAAAGAGATGGCAGAAATTCCCTGAATATCCGGTATGAAGGGAGCCCCCTTCAACCCGCCACACGGTATGACTGGACAATCACTGTCTGGAATCAGGAGGGTAAAAGTGCCCAGGGTTCATCCTGGTTTGAAACTGGACTGATGAATCCCGATCCTGGTCTTTCGGCCTGGGAAAGTGCCGAATGGATTGGAAGTGGTGATGAAGACCTGGTACTTTACGCTCCCTACCTTCCCGTATTCAGGTTTAATTACGATCTAAAACTTGACAAAGCTTCGGGTTCAACCAGGGCAGGTTTTGTCTTTGGGGCTAATGACAGTCGACTGATGGATAAAAACAAAAATATCCTGGGTGTTGAAAGTGGAAAAGACCAGAGTTACATCCAGTTTGAAATTGATATTTCCCGGGTTGACGGATCTGCAAACGGAAAGGCAATATTCAATATTTACCGGGTTGGATACCATCCGGATGACCGGAAAGATGTTCCCTTCAAAAGTTACACCATCCCGCTTTGGATGATAAACAATGATAACAAGTACGATGTGCACCGGGTATATGCCGAGGCTGTTTTTGGCCTCTACACCATCTACCTGAATGGAACAGATAACAGACACCTGGTTACAACCAGGGAAGCCAGGTCGAGGAATCAGCCCAATGTGAACCTTAATCCCATCGGAAGGGGTCACAACTATATCAGCTTCCCGATGCTTGCTGAGATCGGTTTTTTTGCAGATGCCGGTCAAAAAGCTGCATTTTCCAACCTGCAAATAAAAAATTACCGCAGTCCTTCCAACATTCTATTCACAGAAAACTTGTCTGATCCCTCCTCCTATAATGGCATTTTTTCGGGTTTTACAGATCTGAAAGAAAGTTTTAAGATCGGGGAGCATTCGTACCATGTCCATGGAAAAAAAGGCGGGATTCTGATTATTGCTGATCCCAGTAAAAACTCTATGCCTATGCTTCGCACCGAATTCGAAACATCAGGTAGGAAAGTACTCAAAGCAAGGCTCTATGTTACCTCCAGGGGCATCTACGAAATGTACCTGAATGGTGAAAAAGTGGGGAATGACTATTTCAATCCCGGGCTTACCCAGTATAATAAAACCCACATGTACCAGACATATGACGTCACGAAGCAGATAAAAAAAGGAAAAAATGCAATGGGAGCATTGCTGGGTGAAGGTTGGTGGAGTGGAAACATTACATACAGTGGCGAAAACTGGAACTATTTTGGAGACAGGCAGTCCCTGCTTGCCAAACTGGTCATCCACTATGCTGATGGAAACAGCACGACCGTTGTAACCGAACCTGAAAAATGGAAATATTACAATGACGGACCCATTGTTTACAGTAGTTTCTTCCAGGGTGAGGTTTTCGATGCCGGCAAAGCCGATGCAGTCAAGGGCTGGAGTAACATTGATTATGATGACAGCCACTGGAAAATGGCCATCAGAAATGATCTTAACGGTACTACCTGTGTAGATGAATCATTTGGTAAAAAGATGGGGTTTGCCCCGATCTCCAGTTACAGGGATTTGAAACTAACCGGTCAGATGGGCGAAAACGCCAGTGTGTTCAAAGAACTTACCGCCATCGATGTGGAAGAGGTCAGACCGGGCGTTTTTGTGTACGATATGGGACAGAACATTGTGGGTATCCCTCGGGTTGAAATCAACCAGGGAAATGCGGGAGATACCATTACACTCCGCTATGCCGAAGTCACATACCCCGATCTTCCCGAATCGGGGGACAACGTAGGTATGATCATGCTCGAAAATATCCGGGCAGCCCTGTCACAGGACAAATACATACTGAAGAGCCCAAAGGCCACCATTCAACCCACATTTACATTTCACGGCTACCGGTTCCTGGAAATTACTGGTATCCATGAACCTGTTCCTGTTGACCATGTTAAAGGATTAGCAATCAGCTCTGTCAAAGAGCTGGCTTCATCATACGAAACATCCAATGAAAAAGTGAATCAATTATGGAAGAATATTACCTGGTCCACCTATGGCAATTTTCTCTCCATCCCAACAGACTGTCCGCAGAGAAATGAAAGAATGGGCTGGAGCGGAGACATTTCCGTATTTGCCAGAACATCCACCTATCTGACCGATGCAGCCCAGTTCCTGGGAAGGCACATGCTGAACATGAGGGATGTACAGCGTTCGGACGGAAGGTTTACAGACGTGGCACCGCTTGGAGGAGGATTCGGGGGTATCCTGTGGGGCAGCGCTGGAATTACAGTGGCCTGGGAATCATATCTGCAGTACGGAGATCTGAAGATGCTTTCCGATCATTATGATTCAATGAAAAAATACATGACTTTCCTTGCTTCCCGGATTGATCCGGAATCAGGTATTATGAACGAAGGCCCCCTGGGAGACTGGCTTAGTCCTGAAGGCAACCAGAACGACAACACGCAGATTTGGGAAGCTTATTACCTATTTGACCTTCAGTTAATGATAAAGATTGCAAAAGCAATGAACAAGCATGAAGATGCAGCATATTATCAGAAGACATTCGAAGAGAGAAAAGCATTCTTCAACCGGAAATATGTTGACCCCGAAACCCATAAAACCATCATGTCCGGGTTCATCACCGAACACAGGCCTGCAATCGGGGATAATTTAGACCTGGGATACATGGAAGCCGGTAAGGAGATAGATACACAGATATCCTATGCATTAGCCCTTGCATTTAATATATTTAACAGCGAACATAAAGAACCTGCAGGCCAGCACCTTGTCCAATCCATTATCCGTCAGAATCAGGATGATTTTGGTAAACTGCTCCCAACGTATTCACTGATGACAGGTTTTATTGGAACGGCATGGATCAGCAAGGCACTCAGCGATCATGGCTATCATGACATCTCCTACCGTTTACTGCAGCAATCATCCTATCCCTCCTGGTTATACCCGGTTGACCAGGGAGCCACAACCATTTGGGAAAGACTGAATTCATACACTGTTGAGAACGGTTTTGGAGGAAACAATGGCATGAATTCATTCAATCACTATGCTTTCGGGGCAATCGGAGCGTGGATGTATAACTACTCCCTGGGTATTGAGCGGGACGAAACCAGTCCCGGTTTCCAACAATTCATTCTTCAGCCCACACCTGATCCTGATGGCAAAATGACCTGGGCCAAAGGTTATTATAATTCAATGTATGGCAGAATCAAGAGTGAGTGGAGGCTTGAAAATGATCAATTGATCTACCATGCCACCGTTCCTCCCAATACAAGTGCCAGGTTGTATCTGCCTGTCGACCCGTCATTACAGATTACTGAAGGGGGAAAACCTGTCAGCCAGGTACAGGGAGTCCGTCGTGTGATAAATGAAAATAACAGGGTTTGCATTGAACTTGAATCCGGATCCTATTCGTTTGCTGCCTCACTGAAGTAATCAAAGAAGTTGAAAATGAACGTTAATAATTAAATATTCTGTACAATGAAGCATTGTTTTAATGTATTGTTTTTTTATTTGCTCACACAAAGCACAACCATTTCCGCGCAACAGGGATCCACACCCAATTTCATTATCATGATTGCCGATGATGCAGGCTGGAAGGATTTCGGTGCCTATGGAAACCAGGGCATACGTACGCCCCATATTGACCGGCTGGCCAGGGAGGGTCTCTCTTTTACAAATGCCTTTCTGACTACCAGTTCATGCAGCCCGAGCCGTTGCAGTATTCTTACGGGCCGGTATCCACACAGTACCGGTGCTCAGAACCTGGGTATGCCACTTCCGGCAGACCAGGTTATTTTTCCTGGCGAATTACAGAAGGCCGGGTATTACACAGCAGCAGCCGGAAAATGGCATATCGGACCCAAGCGGACAGAATTTGACGCAATCTACGGATGGGGAGGCCGCAGCGGTTGTGGATTCTGGGAACAAGCTTTGCTGGACCGCCCTATGGATCAGCCTTTCTTCATGTGGTTTGCTGCAGTAGACCCGCACCGGAGCTACCAGGAAGGCACCATTCCGGAACCACATGACCCCTCTGACGTAACCGTTCCGCCATACCTTCCCGATAACGATTCGGTTAGAAAAGATTTGGCTATGTATTACGACGAAATCACCCGTCTGGACTCCTATGTGGGTAAGGTGCTACATATTTTGGAAGAACAGGAGGTTCAGAACAATACAGTGGTTATATTCATGTCCGATAATGGATCGCCATTTCCACGGGCAAAAAACAGGCTGTATGACAGTGGCATCAAAATGCCTTTCATTATCAGGTATCCCGATCAGATCGCTGGAGGAGCCAGAACCTCCTCATTGGTGAGTTCGATTGATATTTTCCCGACATTTTGCAAACTGGCCGACTTGGATATACCCGAGTCGGCACAGGGGATCTCCTTTACCAAGATCCTGAACAACCAAGGAAAGAAAACACGGAAAGCGGTTTATGCCGAACACAACTGGCATGATTTCCTGGCACACGAAAGAAGTGTCAGAACGGATCAGTATTTATATATCTGGAATGCTTATCCGGAATTAAATGCCAATCCGCCCGGGGATGTTGCCAGGGGAACCACCTTCCAAGAGATGATTAGTCTATACAAAAATGGGGCATTGACCAATGAGCAGGAGGACTGCTTCATAGCACCACGTCCTGCAGAAGAACTCTATGATATGATCAATGATCCTTATCAATTGAACAACCTTATCGAAAATGAACAATACAGCAGGATCCTGAAGAATATGCGTAAAAAACTTGAAAAGTGGAAAGATGATACCAATGATTCAGTGCCTGAGAACCCGGAACC
>JAGLSB010000397.1 GCA_023135955.1 Bacteroidales bacterium
GATGAAGACAGAGAGAACGAAGGAGATTTTATATGTGCAGCAGAAGCCATTACTCCTGAAATAGTAAATTTTATGGCTTCTCAGGGGCGTGGACTTATTTGCGCTTCCATTACTGAAGAACGAAGCAGAGAGCTTGAACTCGAAATGATGGTAGACCATAACACCAGCTCTCATAATACGGCTTTCACAGTTTCTGTCGATCTGATAGGTCACGGATGCACAACAGGTATCTCTGCCTCCGACAGATCTAAAACGCTTCAGGCTCTTACCGATCCTGATACCAAGCCTGAAGATCTTGGCCGCCCCGGGCATATTTTCCCGCTAAAAGCCAAAAAAAACGGTGTATTAAGACGATCAGGGCATACTGAAGCAGCTGTTGACCTCGCTAAACTTGCAGGATTCTCACCTGTTGGAGTGCTTGTCGAAATAATGAATGAGGATGGAACAATGGCAAGACTACCTCAACTTGCTGAACTCAAAAACAAACTTGGACTTAAATTAATCAGTATAAAAGACCTGATTTCATACAGACTTCGATCTGAAAGTCTGATTATTAAAGGTGTTGAAGTAGAACTACCAACTGCATTTGGCAATTTTCATCTTATCCCCTTCATTCAAAAATCTACAGGAATGGAACATGCAGCTCTAATAAAAGGAAGTTGGACCAAAGAGGACAAAGTACTTGTCAGAGTTCATTCTTCATGTGTTACAGGTGATATTTTCGGTTCCTATCGTTGCGATTGTGGGGATCAACTGCATGAAGCCATGAAAATGATTGAGAAAGAAGGTAAGGGTGTGGTTCTTTATATGAATCAGGAAGGAAGGGGTATCGGACTTTTCAATAAAATAAAGGCATATAAGCTGCAGGAAGAAGGTATGGATACTGTAGAAGCAAATCTGGAACTTGGTTTTAAAGACGATGAAAGAGATTATGGAATTGGAGCAAGTATAATGCATGCCCTTAATTTAGGAAAAGTCAAATTAATTACGAATAATCCGGTTAAAAGAGCCGGACTTGAAGGCTATGGAATAGAAATTGTCGAAAATATTCCTTCTGAAGTCACCATCAATAAGTATAATCGTCATTATATGGAAACTAAAAGAGATAAAATGGGACATTTCTTAGATATTGCGAAATATAAAAAGGAAAAGTAGAGATATCTCGGCATTTCGGCTTCCCTTCGGCAGGCTCAGGGTAAACGCTCAATTACCGTCGTCGTACAGACGCACAATTGTGCGTCTCAACATCAGCACACCAGCACACCAACCCACCAACCCACCACCACATGAAACCACGAATCATATACATGGGAACCCCGGAATTTGCGATTCCACCTTTAGCTGCTTTATTGGATGAGGGATATGATGTTGTTGGTGTAATTACGGCTCCGGATAAACCGGCCGGCAGGGGAAAAAAACTTAAGTCACCAGCTGTAAAGATATTCGCTGAAGAAAATGGACTTAAAGTTTTTCAACCTGAAAAATTAAAAGATCCCGAATTCATTCAATCCATCAAGGACCTAAAACCCGATATCCAGGTTATAGTTGCTTTCAGAATGCTTCCCGAATTAGTTTGGTCATTACCAAAATCAGGCACTTTTAATCTACACGCATCTCTCCTTCCTCAATATAGAGGTGCTGCGCCTATAAACTGGGCAATTATAAATGGTGAAAAAGCTACTGGACTGACAACTTTTTTTATCGATGAGAAAATTGATACCGGTGAAGTATTATTACAAAAAAGTGTTGAAATTGGAGAAAATGAAACAGCTGGTGAGTTACACAATCGAATGACAAAAACCGGCGCTTCACTCGTCTTGGAAACAGTGAGAGCTATTATTGAGAATAATATACAATCTCGTAAACAAGATACTTTTATTGATGAAGATTCGGAACTTAAACCGGCTCCTAAAATATTTAAGGAAGACTGTAGAATAATTTGGGATCAGCCTGCCATTAAAATTCATAATTTAATAAGAGGATTAAGTCCTTATCCGGCGGCTTACTGTATTATGAAGAAATC
>JAGLSB010000398.1 GCA_023135955.1 Bacteroidales bacterium
CAACCTATTAAGGAAGCTATTATTAATGGTAATTTTGAGTTGGCAGGAGAGAAATTAATCGGATGGAATTTTGAAGCAAGGCATTCTGAAAAAGATCTCCCATACCGGGCAGCAGGTGAGCCTGTGGCTAATGTTTCTAATGATTCTCGTTGTGGTAGTAAGGCTCTTCATGTTTATTGGGATATCCCGGATACAGATAGTTGGGGCTCACTTTGGAAGCTCACTAATGATGCGCTATATCCTGTAAAGCCTGGAGAGGTTTTTACTGTGACTGCCTGGATGAAGGGTAGTAGCGGTAATCGCTGTGGAAAAGTCTGGATGGAAGTAATTGGACTTGCCGATAGTGCTGTCGTTGAAGTTGGTATTGGAAAAGATATGTTGAATGCCAGAAGCCACTGGATGCAATTTGTAGCAGAAGTAATTGTACCCGATGGTTGTAACCAGATGCAGATCCGTTTTACCGGAGGCCATCGCACAGATCTTTTTCTGGATGACATTCAGGTTTATTCAGGGCCTCCTGAACCGCATGAAAGAGCCCAGAAACCTCTTGTTACAGGATTGGCGCAAGGGCGTGTTATTGAAAAACTAAACCGGGGCATTATTGCTTTACCAGTAGAAAATAAGGAGGTTTATATTGGCTGGCGTCTTCTCGAAACAGATGCTGGTTCAGAAGGATTTAATGTTTATCGTGTTTCAGGGAACAATTCACCTATTCTTCTTAATGAAAACCCTGTTTTCAACACTACTGACTTCATAGACAAAAATCCTGTAATGAATGAAACATCAACATATTTTGTCTGCAATATTGTAAATGGTGTTGAAGGAATTTCATCAGAAAATACAGAAGTTACTTTACCTACCAAAGCAGATTCATATATCTCTATTATGTTGGCTGGTGATTATAGTGCAAACAAGGCTGGTGTTGGTGATTTGGACGGAGATGGGCAATTCGAATATGTAATTAAAACTCCGGATATAAGCTTTGATCCATGGGCCGGAGATGGTACAGAAAGAAAGGGATTATGGCAGCCAAGTCCGGAAACTTACAAATTAGAAGCATATCGTTTAGACGGCACATTGATGTGGCAATATGATATGGGATGGTCAATTGAGATGGGAGCTTGGTTTTCTCCATACCTTATATATGACTTCGATGGGGATGGATGCGCAGAGGTTGCTTTGAAAGCTGGAGAAGGAGACCCACGTCAACCAGATGGACATGTTGCCAGCGGCCCTGAATATCTGATGATCCTGGATGGTAAAACAGGAAATGAGATTACTCGTACCGACTGGATCCCGAGAGAGGGTTATGATACACATGAATCCATGAACAGAAATCAGCTTTGTGTGGCTTACCTCGATGGAAAAACACCATGTATTATTGCTGAACGGGGAACCTACGACGTAATTGCTCTTGCTGCCTATACACTGGAGAATGGTCTGCTGCGTCAACTCTGGGAATGGAATGACAGGGAAGAAGGAGGACTCAGCTATACCGGTCAGGGTGCTCATTGTGTACATGGGATCGATGTTGATGATGACGGACGCGATGAAGTAATAATTGGAGGGGCTGTGATTGATGATAATGGTGTTGGACTTTGGACAAATCATGAAATGTTGACTCCCATAGGTGGTATGTATGGATATAATTCCGGCAGTGGACATGGTCATCCCGATCGCTGCATAGTTGGTGAGTTTGATCCAAATAATCCCGGGCTCGAAGTATACTTATGTATAGAACCAGGTATGGAAAAAAATGGAGTTTGCCTACTGGATGCCAAAACCGGTGAACTTATCTGGGGAATCGATGAAGAATCACGACATTGTCATTATGGATTAATTGCAGATATTGATGCGAATGAACCTGGTGTTGAAATATGGGCTGGAGATGAAGGATTAGATAATTACTGGTTATTTACTGCTGATGGGAAACTGCTTTCTAAAGAGAAAAATATTACCCGTCATGCTGCTTTCTGGGACGCAGACCTTCAACGTGAGTATTTTGATCTCGGCAAAAATTGTCTGGTTGATTATCCGGATGGTCTTGAAAAGAGCGTGGTATTTCCGGATAGACCCTTAGCAATAGGAGATGTTTTTGGAGATTGGCGCGAGGAAGTAATTATTGCTGTAAATGGAGAATTGAGGATATATACAACAACGATTCCTGCAACAGACAAACGCATATGTCTTTTACGCGACCCGATATATCGTTTGGATGTTTGTCAGCAATCACAGGGCTATGCCTCATTACCAGCTTTTAAAGTAAATCCTCATTAAATTGTAAATTTGAGGACGATATGTACAATTGATGAGTGAATGAAATAAATAAAGGGGAATAATGAATGAAGAATGAAAAGGTCAATTCTAAAATCGACATTCGGTGTTCGACATTCGAAATTCTGGATAAGGAAATAAAAGTGAATAATGAATGAAGAAGGAAAATGACTCAAATAAGAAATAACT
>JAGLSB010000399.1 GCA_023135955.1 Bacteroidales bacterium
AACATTTGAATAAACAATTTGTGAGTTAGCTGCATTGGATTTGATTTGGAACTCTAATTGAGATAAACTCCTGAATAACAGAATTGTAAATATAAATATATCACATTCTATAATTCCATGACATAATATGGTAAAAAAATCACAGAGAAAATTATGGCTGCCTTTAATGATACTTTTATTCAAAGTCTTTAATCTCTGCAAATTCAAGTTGCTTATTTATAAGTTTTGCTCCAATGCGTTCCTTCAGATTATTTAAAAGATTAGAGGGATAAGGATCCAAAATATATACCAGTTTATCTTTGTAGTCAAAATGGTCAGAAATTATTTGGTTTATTTCTGAGTCTTTACCACCATAACCAATAATTATCAACTTCTCAGCCTCGTTTAGGTTGCTTTTGAAATGTTGAAATAGAGTTTTAAAGAGTAGTGGTTCTGCGTATCTTTCTATTTTTGAAGTCGTACCTGTTAAAAAATCTGCATGGTAGTTTATCCAGCAACGATCATACTTTATTTCTCCACTCTTTGTTTTGATTTCTTTGTATAATTCAGAAAAACCTATTCCGAATCTTGTTTTCACATATTTTTCTGGTGTAAGAATGGCTCCATTAGGTTCATAATGAATACCGTAGTCTTTACTTCCGTGCAGTTTATAAAGCCTAAATTTCTTATTATAATTCCCAGTATATCGTTCTAATCTACTCCGATATGTTCTACCGTTTGAAATTAGTTCACCATAATATGGTGAACCATTTTCTTCAAACCCATCACATAATTCACCCTGTATCCAATCGGAATAGTTTAGCCGTTCAAAAAACAAATCATGATTAAGTGTGTGAACATTTATTATATGCTCTGAAGACCAAGATTTTAAACAGTTTAAAGTTCCTGTATATCCTGGCCAAATTGGACCTCCCATATGTCCTTCATCGTCATACCATGACTTGCCTTCACCATCCTTCAAGTAATAGCTTACTAGTTGACTATAAATGTTCTTTAATGAAAAAAGCATTTGATCTACATTCTTTTCTGTACCATAATTACCGGATTTAAGTAATTTTTCAACTTCAGGTTCTTCTTTTGCCTGAAGGTTGAAGAAATCATAAAACTCTTCATAGTCAAAATATCCCCTTGTTGAATTAAAATATTGCATTAGATCTCGACAGAAATCGAATTCAAAATCATAGCTAGTTTTATATCCGATATTAGGTTTATTTCCATCCTTGGATGTGATTAACGAACCATCAGAATGGAAACTAAATTTTGAGCCGTCACATTCTATCAAAAGCTGATTAAGCTTATTGCCAACTGGATATCCAATTGGAGCAGAAAATCCTGCTCCAATTAATAAGGAAATTGATTTTTGTTTTACCTGTGAATTTTCCTTAGGAATAATTCTTTTTGGCTTCAGTTTCTTTTTTTTGATAATGGGATTTTGACTAGGGAGATTTTTAAAGCGTGCTTTACAATATGAGCATTTTGATTGACGTTTAAGGTTTCTTCTGTGGCGTTTCTGCTCATTTCTTATTCTCTTTGCCCGTTTATATTTTAGTTTCATCTTTTAAGAGGTTGGAGAATGTAATTATAAAATTGAATTATTTGAATTGCGAAAAAAGAATATTTCATCTCAAACTGCTGTACTAATTGTTAAGTTATTATCTCCTCATTATTCGTAAAGAAAAATCAAATTCTTGGACTGGGATATTGAACGCGAATCCTTCTTCAGCTCTTCCCCAGTCACCGAAAGGTGCGAATTCAACAATAGCCAGGTCAGAAGCATTATCAAGATCAGCTTCGGGTGAATAGGCTGATACAGAAACTGCGTCGGGCTTATAATCATTAAATTCACGAATACAGCAGTACTTCAAATTGTAAATTAACTCTTCTTGTCCAATATCAGCTGACAAGCGAACTTTAAGATCACGACGACGTACTTTCGAATAGTTCAACCATTTTGACCTTACTATCAAGTAACTCAGTGTCCAATTCCCTTTTGGAAACTCGGCATCTTCTAATGGAGAGCGTTCTCTGTTATCTGCAATCAGTTGATAGGCTTTTGCCAATGATCCCCGACTTTTATTCTGGATTTCATCCAAAATCTCTTCATAAATGGACGGACGGTGAATCCCAGTAGAACGTTCATATAATAAGAGTCGCTCTATACATGTTTTGACAACTTCTGTGGTTTCTTGTGGTGACCAAGTTAAATAAATGATATTTGAAGGTAATCCAAGAATTAGTGTATCATCAAGTCGAATTGGGATGTATCGATTTGAACGATTTCGTTTCCGAATTATATCCCACTCGAAACGGGTCCATTCTTTTTCGCGATAGTGCTTTGA
>JAGLSB010000004.1 GCA_023135955.1 Bacteroidales bacterium
CAGATTTAAAGCTAACATACTCGATGTTCATTAATTTCTACGTATGAAGATAAAATCTCCGCCCTCGTCCCCGGCATTACTAACAACTCCAAATTGAGGGATATTTTGAGAATTGTTTAAAACAGCTGGTTTGAAACTGAAAAATAATTGCTCCGATGGTAAAAGTTTTTCTTCATTCTCTTTTAGTCGTTTAATCATGTATTCAATGAATACACTTTTGTCTGGGACTTCCTTTAATGTGCCGCTGGTCATGGCTTTTCTGCTGGGAAGGTCATATAAACGTTTAATAGGTAAATTATTGCTGAATGCAGAACGCGTTTTGAAAATGCTTCCACTGAAACATGCATCCGCAACTAAAAGAGTATGACGGGCGGGAATGCTCCTGATATAACCACTAATAGTACTATTTCTGATCCATTGAGCTGTATTTTGCTTTCTGGCGTCAGCTGGAAGCCAGTATCCATTTTCAGTAACTTCATCCCAATAACTATGACCCGCATAAAAAACTAAGAGGTTATCATTCTTTGTCATTTCCCTTGACAAACGATCTAGTTCTTCAATAATTTCTTCCCTTTTTGGATTTTTTAAAATACTCATATTAACCTCTTCAAAAAAGTAATCCTTTATAAGAACATCATAAAGGCGATGAGCATCATTTATGGGTTGATCCAGATCGGCTATCAAGGGATCATCATAATCATTCACAGCAATAAATAAGGCATAATATTTCCCTTCTATTTGAATTTCCGCGGAGCCATTTGCTACATTTGCTCTTGACTTCATCTCAACCGGACTAGATGATCTGTCTTCATTTGCAACATTAGAAGAGGCTAAAAACTTCATTGTAATCTTTCCTTCTTCTGAATATTCTTCGAAAACCTCATTATACTGGCTTGTTCCCACCCGAAATTTAAAATCTGCCATAGACTCAGCAGTCGATTTTTCCCCAAGCGCAGTCAGTTTTTGATTTACAAATGATTCTAAGAATTGGCTTGAGTAATCCTTGAATCCTATAACTCTCACATTCGATTTTCTTCCTCTTTCACTATGAAAGCCTACCAATAAATATTGACCTAAGTCCCTTTTAGATACAGATACGGACTGAAAATCATTTTGTAAATTTTTCTGCCATACCGGCAAAAACTCATTATCAAGTTTCATTACATTCTGAGTGCCCTGGTCCGTATTATTTTGATTTGAAGCTGAAAAGGCAATAATTGATCCATCCTCATCAATTAGGTATTTGTTCTTGTCCACCGAAAGAGGATTGGGCACGGTAGAGACACGGATTAAGTTTCCAGAAACTGAAATCTCCGCTTTAGAAGTTGAAATCAACATCCCTGATTCATCTTCTGTAGATAAAAGTGCAACTAAAAAACCATCCTTATCCAAATACAATGATCTGGCCTCAGAATATTTAAAATTAGTAAGCATAAGCTTCCAAACAGGATTTCCTCTTTCATCAATCTGACTAATAAAAGGGATTTTCGGCCCTCTAATTTTTTGTCTGGAGTATCCCGCAATAAAATTACCATTGGCAATATCGGAAATAATTACATTTAGTCCATCATCCATAAATCGATTACCGATTAACCGCATCCATTCTTCTTTTCCCTTCCTATTGAATTTAATAATCCAGCCATCTATATCATTATCCCCTTTTATTTCCTTTGACCCAACAATTATATATCCTCCATCTCTTGACTGAATTACGTCTTTTGCCATATTCTTTGAATTCCCGCCATATTCAATTTCTTTAAACTCAGTACCATTCTCACCAATCAATTTCATTATAATTACCTTTCCTCTTTCTGTTGCCTTCTCTCCTAAAATGTTATAAGATCCATCAAAATTCTCAGAAATTGTAGTAAAGAAATGATCGTTTTCACTCCCATAGGCGTTTTGCCAAATCACCTTTCCTTCATAATCGGTATTTATAAGCAAAATTTGTGATTTGTAATCATTCAGTGATTTGGTTTCCCCGGCGATCAGCACAGAAGAATTTGTTCTAAGAACTTCCTCAGCCACATCATTTGTTTTTAATTCATAGTCCTTCTCCTCTTCAATTCTGAAATATGCTTGCGAAAAGGCGAAATAGTGTATTAAAACCAAAAAGAAAGAAATAAGGCATGATTTTTTTGCGATCATGTTTTCTTTTTTTAATAAACAAGTAGAAAATTACTTTTTTAGATTAAATATATATCTGTCGTAATCACTTCCAGTTTCATCATATAATCCGGTAATTTTTACAACAAAAAATAATTCGTTTTCTCCTTCACCTTCTTGTCGCATCATAATTATATCACCTTGCTGAAGTTCATCAATGAATTGTTTCTGATTACCGGAAAGAAAGGCACTCCGAATAGAGATATTAGTACAATTTGCATAATCAAAATCATTATATCTGATAAAACTTAGACCAGCTGGAGATATCCAGACTCTTTCAAGTCGGTTGGACACAGAAGTATCAGCTATGTGAGCATGCATATAATCTAAAGAATTAAAGAAAATAGATTCCCCTTCTATCAGGTTGTAGGCATTTTCTTTTCCTGAATATTTTGAATAAAACTCATGACCCGTTGATTCGGCCAACAACAATTCTGCAGCAGTTACTTCCAGCATTCTTGCATTGCGATATAGATTCGACTGAATATCTTCAATTGCAAACTCCAGAAGGATGGTTGTGTTCTCCAATAATAGGGGAACACTATATTCAAACCTATAAGAAAACACATTTCCGGAAATCACAGAATCGAATTCAGTTTGACTAAATTTTCCTTGTATTTGACTGGTGATCTTAAAGTTGGAGAGATCAATTTCTGAATTACAGCTTACTTCAAGAGAAACAACTTCAAGAGACTGTGCTGGAATATAAAGATTTAAAGGGGAAACAATAAGCGATGTTTTTTCATTCTTCTCTTCGCAGCCAGATGAAAACAAAAGAAAAAGAAAAAAGAATATTAGAATGCCTCTATGCTGCTTAATAATCAATTTCTAAATTTTTAATTTATATGCCTTAATCAGGGCTTTTTGCATAACCTTCCTCCCAAGAAAAAGATTTTCTCTTTCCTCAATAACATATGAAGGGATCATAAAATCAGCATCAGGGAATTCAATATATACGTCATATAACGCTCTTCGAAGGGCGGGACCAAGAGGTAAATTCTGGTCGCCCAGAAGAATTACCTGATTTACCATTCTGTTAGTAACTTCTTTGTCGTTAATTGCCTCAAAGATCCTAATAACCCCAAAATAGCGACTAATAGAGATCGATATTTCCTTTTCTCCTATAAATTCCAAGTCAGAAGTACTTATATCCATTCTTACAAGGTCTGGATAAAATGATGCCGTCCTGCTAATTTTCATCGTTCTTGAACTTGTACAGGAAGTAAAAGCGATTGAGATTATTATAAGCAAGAACAGTAAATATTTACTTTGATTTATTTTCATTGCTAACATTATTTGTTGAATTTTCAATCTATTTAAAGAAATAGCTAATGGTTATCCTGGCATTTCCTTCAAGTTCAAAATTGCTTGACTCAAGATCCATATATTTTGTATATGGATCGATGGTTTCAACGGAATAATAAAGTTGATCAAATGTTATCCCACTAATCAGAGTATTCATCTCATGCTTAAATTTATCTTTTTTGTGGCCAAAACCTGCAAATCCGACATCAAATCCAATAGCAACAGGTAAATCGGCAACAAACGCCTGCAAGCCAATAAATCCTTCATAACCATACGCCAAACTTTTCTTAGTTCTTTTATATATGGAATATTCTCCTGTTGAATATTTTGAATCGTTTCGAAACTCCCCTTTTACACGGCCAACCGGAAAAATTGCTCCAATATAAACATCCAGTAAATTAGAATTTGTAAAATGGTATTCAAATCCCGGAGTTAGTGTAAATTCTGAGGTGAAATCAACAAAATTCTTTTCAGTTAACAGACTCCCATCTACAAAAGGATCAATAGTCCCTTTTTCTACAACATTCTTTTTGCTAATTTGAAATCCCATTCTGGCAACTATATCATCGGTGACATAATATTTTAAGTTTACTAATGGGATTCCGCTGTAATCATCATCAAATAAAGATTCTATATCAAGGTAAGAAATTCCAAAATAGAGGCCAAGGTTTCCGCTAATAGGTCGTGTACCTACTTTAAAAGTACTTGGACTATTCACTCTGTCAGATAACTGACCAAAAGCTGTATTTAAAAATCCTAATAGTACCAAAGAGATAAGAAATATATTCTTTTTCATAATAATATTTTTAAGATTTTAATACGTGTCTTGGAGATAAACATCATTAATTGTTGTTCTACCAGAAAATACTTCCAAACTGAAGTCATCCGTATAATAAATTTTCCTTACTTTAACTATCCCAAGACTGTCTGAAGATAGAATCTGATCATAAGTAAAGTCATCTAAATAAAAATAAGCACTTGTCCCGGAAGTTGATGCGTCAATAGACAAAGTATAATCGCCTGATGAGTTAACAGTAGTTGTGTAGAGTTTGTACTGATTCATTATACCACTGCCAACAGAAATGCCAAGATCTGAGTATCTCACCCTTGCCGTAACGGTAGTTCCAGAAGGAGCATTCTCATAGGTAGAATTTGTAATATCAAGATCTGCAAATACCTTTCCTTTTACAGTTGCTTTCTCCAAATTGTAAGTTGTAAGTTCAGGTTCTTCATCCTTATTACACGAATACATGAAGAAAGCCAATAATAAGGATAATAATAAATATGATACTTTTTTCATAATTGAAATGATATTGGTTATTATTGTCTAATATACAAAATATTTCTTTTAGTCTCGTTAATTAAATGATTTTTGTTATTAATATAACTAAAATTCTATATTTTATCAGGATCAATTGGTTTCATATAAAGGTATCCTATTTTTAAACAGAGCTTTGAGCTTTCCAAAAATTAAAAAGAATCTACTGAAACTTAATCTTCATCGGGCACCGGATATTCAGCCCTAATTATATTCAAATATAGTTTGATTTAATCGTAAAATTTATTATATTTGATTAGCCTGTTTTAAACACAGGGAAAGATTAACAACGAAAAAGCCATTCGATCCTCACATATCAATTCATCAATATGAAAGGAATTTTTATTCTCCAGCTTGCTTTGTGTGTTTTTTTGCAATCCTTTTCTCAGATTATTAAAGTCACAAATGATAATTCAGACGATTTTGCATTTGAATTGGACAGTTCTTATCTAGTTTATAATAAGTATAATTCATCTGGTGCAACAGAGGAAGTATATGTATATAATGTAAGTCATACACTTGTGGATAATAGTGAATCCTACTTATGTGATATTGATGGAGATTATGTTTTATTTTCATCCTTTTATTCCGATGAAAGATACTTGTACATTTATGATGTCAATTTAACAGACTACTACTTAATTGATACAGTCAGTCAACCTCTTGGTTCAAAAGCTTCCAATTATTATATCCTTTTTCCAAAAATAAATACAGAAACAAGCTATCAACATATGAACTTATATTATGCTGGTATGGTAACTGATCTCGGAGTATTTAATGGGAATATTCTTGAATCAGATTTGAGTGATTATCGAGCCGTCTGGGCAGAGAAAGAAGTCGGAGTGTTTTATTATGATGGGAGCATTACTGAGAGTTTATTATTTGAAGAAGAAATCCCAAAGCGATGTATGATAACTGATGAAGTAGTTGTTTGGGTAGGTCAAAATACCACGAATGGAAGTGTCAATGTTTATTATAAAACAGATTACTCAACACGTCTTTTAAATCCAAACGGATACGCTAACTGGGATTGGGTTGATGTTTCCGGGGAAAAAGTGGTGTGGCTTGAGGATTATCCTTCTGGCGGTATATATTTGTTTGATGGAATAAATACCCGAAAAATTTTTGATAATATCCTCCCGGTCAACAGTACATGTGCCATAGATGGTTCTCATATTGTTTTTGGTGGCACTGGTGTAATCCATCACTATAATATTGATAATAACATGTTAACTACCTATGAATTAGGGGAAAACAGAATTGCCAATAATTTAAAAATTTCAGGTTTGTTAATTGCATGGACAGAAAATTCAAATGAGAATAGAGAAATTTATATGGCTGATCTGAATGATCTTAATATCAAAAGTTCCTACTATCTTGGCCTCGACCAAATCAATGCAAATAAATTGGTTTTATATCCAAATCCGGCCTCAACAATTCTCGAGTTAAGGGGTATGGATCTAAATTATAAACCTTACATAATCACAAACATCTCAGGTTATACTGTCAAGCAGGGTAAGCTGTTACAAAATCAAGCAATAAATATTAAGAGTTTAACTCCGGGTTTATACTTTATGAATATCGAAAATACGGTTCTTAAGTTTCTTAAGGAATAACTTGAAAAGTTACTCGCTAAGCCGTACAAATCCATCTCCATTCAGCACAAAAGGAGACCAATAAAAGGGACTTGGAAAATCTTTCTTAACAATTCGTTGTGCCTCAGTGAGTGCTCTGTTTATTGGATATTGATTTGCCATTTTGTAGAAATTATTCATAAGGATCGAAGTTGGATAATCGGCCACACTCCAAAGACTGGATATAACAGCAGCAGATCCGGCATAGATAAACGATCGGCTCAAACTCTCAATTTCATCTCCTTCGCTTATATTTCCTAAACCGGTCTGGCAGGCACTTAAAGTTACCAGCTTCGCATCCAGATTCATTTCCATTATTTCATGAAGTAAAAGCCGTCCGTCATTGTCATCGGAGGGTGCTAAAAGTATATATGAGAATATAGGCATGAGATAATCTACAAATCCATGACTTGCCAGATGAAGAATCCCATATTCACCGGCCTCTTGTTTAAAAGCAGACTCAGTAGCAGATTCGCTGAAAAAAGTTTTGGATCTATCGAACAAAGCGGAGATTGTTTCAACCTCATCAACCGTAGAAGGTAATGGTGGATTATTGCCAATGGATAAATCTCCAAGACCCATTCCCAAAAAAGTCATTTCGGAATTCGATTCATAAATATTGCAAAAGCTCCAAATACTGGCTGAGGGCGCATAGCTAATAACGGCATTATCCACCAGGTAATTATCATTTTTGTCAATAAGAGCCTGGAAAGGTAAAAAATGCAAACTCCCCTTTGGAACAATAATCCAATTGCGATAATTACTGAGCTCCTCCTCGAAGGGTAGAATCAATACATTATATAAGTTTTTAAGGATCGGGGTCATCCTTGAGATTGAGTTTGAGGCAATAAACCGACGTGCTAATTGAATATTGGATTCTACAGTTCCTTTTAAAATAGATATACTTTTATGCATTATATCTTCTTTGGTAATGATCCATACAATTAACTCCTCTTCACTTTGCCAATATTCAATCAAACAGGTATTTTCATCCAGATTCCTGCGTAATTCATCTATAGAAACCGGATCGACTGAGATCATAGAATAATATCGGGAGACACTAAGTTTTAATCGGGTTAAAAGGTTTGCATATTCCGATTGAACCCTTTGAAGTTCGCCTCTAATCTGATCCATACTTACTTCCCTGCTTTCTGAACTTGAGGACCATTCAGATCGGGGTTGAATGAGCATTTTATTCAATTTTTGCAGCTCAAATCGTTTCTCTTTCTCCATCTTAACCAACTCATTTTCCTCCTGGACTGAAAAATCAATATCCCTATTGGCAATCTGATCCAAGAATGCGCGTGCCCTGGCCCTTTCAGAATACCGGAAAGATTCTTCACTCTTGCCTTGTTTTAACAATAAGCGGATCAGATGATCATAAACCTCCTGCTTATCATTTATAAAGGAACTTTTATATTCATCTACTGTAAAATTTCCACGTATTCCCTCAATAATCTCTACTGCTTTGCTATATGCCTCAACAGCATTCTCAAGTTGGTTCCCAAGCTCATAAAGCTGACCATAATGATAGTGTCTCTGCCACATAATATCAGGAAAATCTTTCTTTCCTGTTGTTGCATTGAGATAAAATCTTGCTGAATCCCGATTTGATTTATTTATATACAATTTTGCTAAAAGTATTTCAGTCTTTCCTGCCCCGTAATCATTTCCGGTAGAAATAAATAATCCACGAGCCTCTTTCAGATATAAAATTGAAGTATCATATTTTTGCGAAGAAAGATAATATTCCCCTGCCAGCAAACCAGCAATGGCTTGTCCGGTAATTGCCCCAACTGATGAAAAATACTTCCCTGCCCCTGAAATATTTCCTGTTCTAAGATTCAGGGAAGCCTCAAGTGATTTTGCATTTAATTCCTTTTCGATGCTTAATCCTTTTGCTTTTTGTATCCAATCAAGTCCCTCTTCACTCTTGCCAATTTCTAAGAGTATATCCCCAAGACCTAGCATAGTCCATATTTGCTGTGCAATAATTTGAGTCTGGTTAGCTAAATCAACTGCTTTTGAGTGAAAATTAATAGCTGCTTCATATTCACCATTCATGGAATTGATTATCCCCAGCATCCTGTATTGCAAAACCGGTAACCTGCCAATTGACTCAGCCTCCATCAATGAAACCCTCAACATTGTCTCTGCCTGATCCGGCTGTCCCTTATCCAAAAAGATTCGGGTCAGGTTAAGATAAACTTCAATTATCCCATCCGGGTTTTCAACTTCAACAAAAATATTCTTTGCCTTCAATGTATATTCCAAACCTTCATTAAGATTTCCAAGAACAGTGTGATATTGTCCGAGAGTTAGATAAATTTCTGCCGCTCTCAGTCTGTTAACAGATTTCAGACTCTGATCAAGTTCCTCACTCAGTCCAGCAGCAGTTTCTAAAATTTCAATTCCTTTTTTATAATCTCCCATGTAGAGATAAATGCGTCCTGAACTGATAGTATTATCAATAATTCCAAGAAAATTATTTTCTGCAAGATCGAGTTGATCGGCAATTTTCAGTCTATTAAAAGCTGAATCATAATTACCTGTCATAGTATATGCATCTGCCATCTTACGATTGACTTCTGCTTCTGCTCCCAGGTTTCGGTAAACACCAAGATTTTTACTTGCCTTAAGCATATTACTATAATGAGTAATAGCATTTTCATAAGCAAAATCATTGAAATTCTCATCACCGGCCTGCTGCTCTTTAATAACAATCATTGAGGGAGTTACACAGGATGAAACTCCTATAACAATGATAAGAGAGATAAAAACTTCAGAAAAATAACCGTAGAATAAACGTTTAAAAGACATATTGAATTATCATTACATACAATGGATCAGCACCAGTATTTTTGGCTTTCAAAGGCACCCTGATGGCTTCTCCAATACGAAACTGTTTTATCTGGAAAACAAGCCTGCCTTCATATGAAAAACCACTTGGAGAAGTGATATCTTCCTGAATTACTTCGTCGATTTCATCTTTACCATAAGAAAAATAGCTCAACTCATTCGTAAATGCAATCCATTCATTCAGCAGAATATCGACGCTACCACCGAAGTCAATCCGGCTTCCCGATTTAAAACTTAGCTCTTCTGTATCATAAGAATTGAAAAGTTTTGTTCCCCCCATAGAATATGTATAGTCAACATAAAATTTGAAGGAATAGGGATACATTATTTTTCTCGCTAAAAGTCTGAAATTTGTAGATGCTTCACCCGTACCTGTGGGTAATTTATAGTCGTAATCGTCCTTAATGTCAGTGGGATTTTTCCTTCCAGTAGGAAGTGTGATCCCAATTTCGCCTGTAATAGATGGGAAAGTCTCGTTCTCCTGAAGCAGTTGGTAACGAAGATACATCGACATATCGCTTAGACCATTTCCTCGCAGGTTCCAACTCTGATCAAGGTCGGTATCTAATCCGGGTGCAATAATTAATTGACTATAATACCATGCTTCATTCTGATATGGTAACATTAAATCAAATTGCAGTCGATCAGTTATCCCATATTGAGCCATAAGGTACATACTCCAGCTTCGGGCCCATGTACTTTCGGGAAAGTAATTCCGGTTTCCATCTTCGTCAAAATATTTATCCACAACAAAATATGACCCTATCACACCTGCTCTGAAAAAACCTTTATAAAGACTCGCTGGCTCAGTTACAATTGTAAGCTGTTTCTTCTCGGTAGGAATAATCTGACTTTCTGTTTGACCCAGGGCATTTATCTCCAAGCCAAAATACAAAATGATCAATATAAATGAATATTTGATTTGCTTAGTCATATTATTTTCCTGTGAACAAGTTAAAACTTACACCGGTGAATATTGAAAAAGAGGAATAACTATTTTGACCACCTAGTGGGAATTTCATTATCTCAATCATTCTTATGCGTGGTGCGATCTGAATCTCAAAACCCGTAGTAAAATCATAAAACATCACTTCAGGATATGCGTATTTCAATTCTTTTCTTTCAAACCATCCATTCCTCCGGCTTATCATATTAAGACCCCCAAAAAGATGAAACCATCCATTTGGTTGATAATGAATATTGAGGTTTGCATTCAATCTGCTCATAGGCATGAAGGAGTATTCAATTTCTTCATAGATAAATTCTTCATCAACAATCTCCTGATCCCAGTATAAATTAAGCCCTTCTTTAGTTGGCACCATAAAAGATCCCGCTCCGGAAATGGCAAAATTTGAAAATCGTAATTTGAATTCGCTACCCAGCCCATAGGAGGGAACACCTTGTCCATTTCGTATAGTTTCTTTCAGACTTATGATAGTATACTGACTCTCATTAACTATACTTTCAATACTATGTTCGGGTTTATCAGGAACGTCCTTAGAAACAGGTAACAAGTAGTATGCAGACAATGCCATATCAAATACTTTCCAATTATTGGGTAATCTAAAAGTACCTGAGAGTATAAGATCTTCAAAACCCTTATTTTCGGTCAATTCAGTAATAGTGACTGTTTCATAAATGTCGAGGTAATAAAGAGTTGTGTTTCTAATTCCTTGTTTGAAATAGTTCATTTCAGCCCCTAGTTCAAGATATTCAAAAAGGCCATAATTAAGATTCAAAAAAGATTTATGTCCGATTACCGCAGCTCCATCTTCCTGAAGATTTGTTTTTTCAAGATTATCTTCAAAATATCCTCCGCTAATCGATATCTGATAGGCTGAATTAAACTGTAACTGTCCTTTGTGCATACTAACAGGTCTCTCTATAAAAGGCTCGGTTAGAAGTGTATATTTGTCACCCTGACTATAAACATTCCAGGAGAAAACAAGCATGAGGCTAATCCACCAAAAACGAATTAAAGAATTTATCATTCTATTTATCTTAAAATTCTACTGAAGGGATATATTTTAGAGCACCATGCTCCATAGTTCCAACCCATATATTTCCCATATTATCACTTTCCAGACAATAGTTGTATTCAGAAGGAAATCCGTTATATGGTTTAAAGGAAGTCATTACCGTCCCATCATATTTAATTATTCCATCCATAAAAGTTGCAAACCATAGATTCCCATCACCATCTTCACCTATTCCTCTGACGAAATAATTCGGTTGACCATTCAGCAATGTAAGATTATTAAACACACCGGCTTCATAATAAATAACTGTTGATCCACCATCAGCAGCAATCCACAATCTATCTTTACTATCGGAATAAATTACTTCTATTGGAGGGTATTCTTCATTATATCGGGTAATCTCCCAAAATTCATTATTAAATTTCAAAGCAGCATAATCTGTTGCGATCCAAGTATATCCCTGAGCATCCTCATTTATATCATTAACTACATTTAAACCTTCATTTTCCTCGAATTGGATCGGTCCATATATATATTCTCCACTATATAAATAAAAACCTGAACCTTCGGTCCCTATCCAAATATCATCATCTGAATCCATGAAAATTTTGTTTACATCCATGGATGTTACATCCTCTCCAGGATAATATTCCCAGTTCGAATTATCAATTAGAAAGTAAATCCCATCAGTAGTTCCAAACCACATATCTCCGTCCATATCTTCCAATATGGTTTTAACATTATTATTGAGGGGGCTATTTGAAGAATTGTAAGTGGTCCATTTCTGTCCATCAAAACAAGCTATACCGTTTCCATAACAAGCAAACCACATTTTACCATTGCTATCTGTATATATGTCCCTAACTTGATTTCCAGGAATTCCGCTATTCGATTGATTGTAGGTAAGCCAATAATCAGATTCAAGAGGATCTAATAAGTCTTCATTCTGCTCACATGATCCAAGGAAGATCAACAAAACTGCAAATATTATCGGTCTGATAATCTTTGGAGGCTTTTTCATAAAAATCTGGAATACATTGTTATTGCAATGTAATACAAAAAACAATACTCTTCAAATTAATTCCCATTTTCCGGAAGAGTCTGAATTTGAATGCATTATGGATTTATAGTTATTAATTCAATTTGTCCTGCCCTCAAAATCTTCATTCTTCTTTTTCTCAATCCTTTTAAGGATGAGGTAAATTAAAATTAATAGAACAATTACAGCGGCTGTTCCATAAACCCATAGAATAACTTTTGCAACAGGATCCATTTTATTTAAGTTTTACGGCAGTTCCATAAGCAAGAATTTCGGCTGCTCCTTGTACTATCATTGATGTAGCAAGTCGGACATTAATTATGGCATCAGCATTAAGTTTGCGACCATCCTCCTTCATTCGTTGAATAGCTTGTTCTCTTGAATAAGCCTGCAATTTAGTGTATTCCTCAATTTCGCCACCCACAATGTTTTTTAGAGCGGCAAATATATCTCTTCCAAGGTTTCGTGCTCTGACAGTGCTGCCTCGGGCAATCCCAAGAACTTCAGATACTTCTTTCCCGGGAACATAATCTGTTGTAGTAATAATCATAATAAGAAGTATTTATGAATTAATAAATTTACAACATCAGCTGATTAATTAAAAGAATATTTCGGATTAATATCGACAAATGGTCCATTGTAAATTGATGAAATAGCAGATTACAATGAGAATGAAAGGGGGTTACTACTATATAACATAAACTGTTAT
>JAGLSB010000040.1 GCA_023135955.1 Bacteroidales bacterium
AAACTTTAAACAGCGACTGAAAGGAGCAAACCTGAAACATTAAACCTTAAACGCGACTGAAAGGATTAAAAAAACTATAACAGAGTCCACTTGGGAAGTATCCAGAAATTATAATATTTAGAATTTTATTGAAACTCCCGACATAAAATGAATTCCAGCCTGGGGATAATATCCATCCATCATTTGTTCCATACCTCCCGAATAATATCTATAAATCCATGCATTTGATTCATAAATATGACTGAAAAGATTGATAATCATAAAGTTAAGCCTTAGTTCTTTGATGTATTTTGTGTTGATATTGTAATTAATAATTAAATCATTTATAAACCAAGAATCCAATTCTCTTTCCACAGATGAAGTATTATCCAAATACTGTTTACTAACTAATTTGGACTGTAGGTTAATATTCAGATCTTTCAGCAGACTCAAAGTAAGAAAACTTCCAGCTGTAAGAAAGGGTGAAAAGGCAATATCCGTCTCTCCTAATTGACTTTCATATTGATAAACCTCAGTATCGGGATCATTCCAATAATCCCAGTTATCGACATAAGAAGTTAGATTTGAAATTTTATTCCGGCTCAAGGTCATATTCCCTTTCCATTCAAAATATTTTCCAAAATTAAGTGAAGTGGAAACTTCTACTCCGGCCCTGTAGCTATCCTTCACATTGGTCATTACAGGTGCTCCAACATCATTTATTTCACCGGTAAGAACAAGCTGATTTTCATAATCCATGAAATAAAAGTTTATTTCTGTCTTAAAATGATTCCCAATTAAGTGATAACCCATTTCATAATCATATAAGGTTTCATATTTAGGAATAGGTTGATTAGGATCTGCATCCACAAAATTACTTCTGTTCGGTTCTCTATTGGCTATCGAAAAGGAAGCATAGAGCCTGTTTCCAGGATTAGGCCTGAAATTTATTCCAATTTTCGGATTCAGAAAAAAGAAATGATGTTCCTGACTAATATCCCTTGAATCATCGTCAATACCTTCAATTTCATAATCAATATTCCTGAGCTGAAGATCTCCATATGCATTTAGTGATGAACTCAAATTATAATTTATCTTAGCATAAACATTATATTCGGGCTTTGTTCCAGTATTTTCATACCATCGATAACCTTTTTCTGAATTCCCCGGATATTGAGCCCATATAAGCTCCCCAAAATGATCGCCAACATATTTATTTACACTACCACCAAAATTTGCAGTGTAATTTTCCTCATGATAATTAAGTGAAAAAATTAGTCCATA
>JAGLSB010000400.1 GCA_023135955.1 Bacteroidales bacterium
GCATCTGAATAAAGGCCATATTTTAGACCTTTACTATGGACATAATCTGCTAAAGATTTTATACCTGAGGGAAATTTTTCTTCGCATGGAATAATATTTCCATCGGCATCTCTTGATATTTGCCATCCGTCGTCCATAACAATAAATTCATATCCGGCATCTTTAAATCCCTTTTCAACAAATACATCAGCAATCTCTTTTACCAAATCTTCATTTATGCCTAAGCGAAATGTATTCCAACTATTCCAACCCATTGGTGGAGTTAGAGCAAGCTTTTCCCAATCATCATTTTGCGCAAATGTATGTTGAGGAATTGAGACAAAAAAGGTAGCTAATGCCATTAAAATGTAAATAGAATTTTTCATCATTTTGAATTTTACTTATTTGTTATTTATATCGGACAGAGATTATTTCTATTTTTCGGTATCTTTTAGAACATATTCATAAACAGAGCCATATCCACCTCCCTTATTACGCGCAAGCCAAAGTTTATAGTCAATATTTTGGGAAGGAGTAAGGTAGCGTTTTTCAATGGATTTCGGAGCACCAACGACCATAATTGCTGGTCGCCCGTCTGTGTCAACAGCATTAATTACAATCTCACTCCGGAAATCGCCACATAAATCTGCGCTAAACTGAATAGTAGAATTTGGGACAGGATTAGGGCATTCTTCAGGAACGAGAATAATTTCGGTTCCATTAAAATTGCCCAAATCTTTACCATTTTTCTTAATTAATTCGCGTGTATTATCACCATCCCATTCAATTGGATAGAATCCAACAGGGAATTTTTCACTCAATTTTTCACCTTCTGAAGAAAAAAGCAGATAAGTTTTATCGTGATGTCCCGCCCTGTTTGTCATGCATTCCATACCGGGAGAACCATCCCATATATCTGCAGTCCAGCCTGTGTGCCCATGCGACCAAACCGGATCATCTTCACGGTTATTCTTCCAGATTACCTCACCATTGTTGGCATCAACCATATAAATACCTGCGTGCTCTGAAGACTCAACGATGTAGCATATCTCCAGACCCGGACGATCGGGAATATAATCGTGTATAGAAATAATATCAGGATGCCGGCGATAAATTGACCATCGAAAAGTACCATCAGAATTCAAGCAGGTAGTACCATAAATAACCTCCTGTTTTCCGTCATTATCGACATCGGCTATTTCCACTTTATGCCCTCCGCTTCCGCTTGTTTCCATGAAGCTATTGAAGGTCCACAGTTTTTTAAGGTTTTTATCGTAAGCAGAGATTATTTCATTTTCGTAGATTCCTGTTTGTGTTATTATCACAGGATTTTCACCATCTAAATACGCCACACTCATTTGTATTCGAGTAGAGGATAAAGAAAAATCAGTAGCCATTTTATCCCACAAAGTTTTATTCAATAGTTTACCCGACATTCCATCAAGGATAGCCAAATAGTTTTCATCACCTATCTGATATAGTGTAATAACCTCATCTTTCCCGTCGCCAGTCATATCCCACACATTAAAAGGAGCATTACTGGCACTTCCAAAAATGTTTTCGTGTTTAGCAATATCCTTGCGCCACAAGGATTTTCCTGTATAGGAAAAAGCCTCTAGTTGAACTGGCAAACCCGGGTTCTGAGAGGTTTCTTTGCAACCATTGTCTAAACGAATAACACAATTGAGTTCCCCATAACCCTCCAGGTCTCCAAATACCGGTAGCATACCTCCTTTTTCAAAAACAGGTTTAAATTTGACGACAATTGGATATTGCTCTGAATATGCTATAATAGCTGCCCAATCTGAAGGATTACCCTCTTTCCCGTCTTTATCAACAGTCATTACCCGGTATTGATACCGAGTATCTTTCATTATATTTATCTCATCAACAAATGATGTGTTATATAAAGGTTCAGTATTCAGCTTTTCACCTTTATGAGTACAAAATTTACCTTTCAGACGATAGATGTTGAAGCGAGTATCTTTTGTGTCGCTATTAAGCAAAGCCCAGCTAATACCAATTTTTCCTGGAGAATGTGTTATAGCAACTACTTTTCGGTTTATTACATTCCAGTTAGCGCCTTCAGGTTCACGTATGAGACGTATACCGAGATCCGGGCTACGTAATCCGGGTGGTTGAGAAATGATTTTTGCTTTGGTAATATCACCCATTGGACTCATCCAACCTCCTCCCATTATTTCTCGCTCTAGAGTCAGTCGCTTCTCAAGTCGGAATATCCAAGGCGCCAGTGTCGGATCTTCATTTTGGGTAACAAATTGCCAGACATTTCCAGCCATTTGATACAGACCAAGATCGTTTTTTAAGCCCCATTTAGATGGTTTTAAGTAAACCTCCCACTGATTATATTTTCTGTCTTTACTATTGTTGAAATTTATGTTTTCAGGAGTGAGCATTTCCTCGCTGTTTCCCCAATAATACCGATCGTTGATCTTTTTTCCTCCACAAGCGGCTATTTCGAACTCAAAAGGAGTTGGAATGCGATGAACACGCCCGGTAATTTGAGTAAGCCAATTTGTATATGCTTTTACATCATCGCGATTAACAAAGATTACAGGATAATCTTCTTTTCCTTTTTGAATCTCACCATGTTTCCAATGCAAGGGTAAGGGAAATTCTGTTGCATAAACAAATGCTTTATATTCAAGATTTGTTACAGGATGATCAAGTATTTCGAAATCACTAATGTTAATAATTTCACCTTTTCTTTCATATTGTAATCCGCTTACCCTCACAAATCCCTGAAGATTAGCATCATCAATTTTTTCAGTATTGACACAGCTTATTAGGCTCAGCATCAATAAAAGAAATGGACTATTTTTTAAGGCTTTCATATGAATAAACATTTAGTTATAAACCTATATTACAGACACTTGTAGCCTGGGTAAGTCTAGTATCTAGTACCCATTTAAAGCAAGCCTCGCAGTCTTTAACCCCTTACCGCTAACGGATAATTCTATCTTACCGGCCTCGGTGGTAGATTGAACTAAAACAACCAGTTTGCCACTGAATAATTTCATGGTAGGTAAATGAAACTGTTCAAGAGATGTCGCATCACCATTGCATGCAGCACGATAAGTTCCCGCTCCATTTACATTAAACATTAATTGTTGTGTAGCATTAGGACAATCGTTACCATTTTTATCAACTACCGACACGGTCACAAAAGCCAAATCATTGCCATCGGCATTTAAAGATGTTCTATCTGATTCAAGTACTATCTGATAAGGTTTGCCGGCAGTATGAGCCTCTTTTTTGGCTGCCGGATTCCCATTTTCATCAAATGCTACGACTTTTAGCGAACCCGGTTCATATTTCACATCCATCCACATCAGTCGATTTCTGTTTTGCAGTGTTACTTTATGTTTTTTCTGCACGCCCATACTTTTCCCGTTAACAAAAAGCTCAGCGCTATTGTAGTTTGTGTAAACAAATACCGGGGTTGTTTCTCCTTCACGTCCCTCCCAATTCCAATGTGGAAGAATATGTAATGTTTCATCTGTATTATTCCAACGACTGCGATATAGGTAATATCGATCTTTGGGTAGTCCCGCCAAATCACAAATACCAAAATAAGAACTTCTCGAAGGCCATACCTCATTATAAGGTTTGGGTTCTCCTAAATAATCGAAGCCTGTCCATACA
>JAGLSB010000401.1 GCA_023135955.1 Bacteroidales bacterium
TATTTGGAATAGAGATTTCAGATTTTAAAATGGGAGAAGAAGAATATCCTATCCAGCTACGTTTAAAAGAAGAAGACAGATATAACATGGCTTCCCTTTTAAATCAAAAAGTTATCTTTCACGAAGATGGCAATGCATATCTTCTTCCTATTTCTGCACTTGCAGATATAAAATATCAAACAACTTACAATTCCATTCGCAGAAAAAATCTGGACAGAGTTATTACATTATCCTCAAACGTAATTTCAGGATATAATGCAACCAGGGTCAATGAGCAGATAAGATCCACTCTTGAAAATAATTTTAGTGCCCCTGAAGGCTACAAGTATGAATTTACTGGTGAACAGCAGGAACAAGCTGAGTCCATGGCTTTCCTTGGGAATTCTCTTATAATTGCAATAGCAGTAATTCTACTTATTCTTGTAACCCAGTTTAACAGTCTGATAAAGCCTCTTATTATTATGGCAAGCGTTTTATTCAGTACTATTGGAGTTTTTGGAGGACTGGCAACTTTTAAAATGGATTTTATTGTTGTAATGACAGGTATAGGTATAATCTCTCTTGCAGGAATTGTTGTAAATAATGCCATTGTTTTAATCGATTATATTGAATTACTAAAAGAAAGAAAGCGAGCAGAACTTGGTATTGAGAAAGGAGCTTTCCTTCCTCTGGAGGTAGCAACGGAATGTGTTGTTAAGGGAGGAAAAACCCGACTGAGACCTGTTTTGCTAACTGCAATAACTACTATTCTTGGACTAATTTCTTTAGCTATAGGATTAAATTTCGATTTTGAGGGATTATTTACCGCATACAGGCCCGATATTTATTTTGGTGGGGACCAGGTATTGTTTTGGGGACCAATTTCGTGGACAGTAATTTTTGGATTAAGCTTTTCAACATTTCTAACTCTAATTATTGTTCCTGTTATGTATAGGCTAACAACGATAATACAGAAAAAAATACAGGATAATCTCGGGAAGCTTCGTAAGGAAGGGAATGGGTGATGGAGTGATGGTTAAGAAAATGAGGATGATTCTCTTATATCTACATAGATAGTTTTTTATTCGGAGTACCTTATGAGCTAAAGGTTCTTGATTAATTTTCTGAGGGGGAGAACTAAAACAGAAATAACCGGAAATTTTTCCGTCAACTGTCTTATTTTATCTTCTAAAGCTCTTTTTATCATATACAAATATATGAATTTAGTACAATACCGCAATTATAATGCATTATTGTACCGTTAATATTTACTTGTTAAAGAATATAGTGCAGCACCTCCGGTGCTGGGGAAATATCCGTTTTTTATCCCAGATGCTTGCTGTCCGGGCCTAATCAACATATTACCACTCCTGTGGTAAATACCTGAATAACACAAGCCCACAGCCCGCCCCGATTTCATATCAGCATAACGCCCTAACTATATCACCCCCGTAACCCCTGTCACCTCTTCCCCCACTCACGTCATCACGTCATCACTTCCCATCTCCCGATAGCTATCGGGATCCCCTCACTTCCTCACCCCTTCCCCCTAATTTGCTCCCTTATACACTACTACAATAACGATTTCAGGATATCCGATATATAAAAAAGTGTCATTTGATCTATGATGAAAAATTTGTATTTTTGCATTAAATGTTTTACTTATGAAAACAGTTGAGTTGAAAAATATTTTAATACATAAAATTGCAGGAATAAATGATAAATCATTTCTGAATGCAATCAAAACAATTATTGAATCCAAAGCTGAAACATCTGTTTATAAAACAATTCCAGAACAAAGAAAAAAAATTATAATAGGTAAAGAACAAATTGCGAAGGGAGAATACTTTACTAACGAACAAGTAGAGGAGGATATTGACAAATGGTTATTAGAAAAATAATATGGTCTCCGAGAGCAAAACTTGATTTGACTGACATTCTGGATTATTACTATAAAAGAAATAGGACTAAAACTTTCAGCAAGAAACTTAATTTAGAATTTCGGAAATCGATAAAATTACTAGAAAAACATTCTGATTTAGGTGTCAACACCGATGTTCAAGATATTCGAAATTTAATAGAAGGGGATTATTCTATTTTCTACGAAATAAAATCAGACACAATTGAAATTACTACCATTTGGGATAATCGACAGAATCCTGATAGCTTAGATATTAAAAGCTAACCCCACCATTGCTAATAACAAGATGTATTTTTTGTTTCCAGCTCCCCATAATGACTTGAATATTAAGAAAATCATTATTGTAATATTCGGTATAACAGAAGGAGGGTAATTGTTTAAATAAGTGTGTCTTTTTTCAATATTCTAAAACCTCAACAGTTTATTAATTAATCAAAAAGAAATTAATAATAATAAAGTGCAGCACTTCCAGTGCTGAAGAGATTTTGTGTGCTTCTTACCCCGGACGGCAAGCGTCCCGGCCTATTCAACATATTACCACTCCTTGGTAAATACCTGAATAACACAAGCCATCACAGCCCGCCCCGATTTCATATCAGCATCACGCCCTAACTATATCACCCTCGTAACCCCTGTCACCTCTTCCCGCACTCCCTTCCTCACGACATCACTTCCCATCTCCCGATAGCTATCGGGATCCCATCACCTCTTCCCGTATTCCCGT
>JAGLSB010000402.1 GCA_023135955.1 Bacteroidales bacterium
ATTAACACCCCACCTCGGAGGTCTAGAATTAATAATCTGGGATTTGTCGGCTTTCTCGATTATCAATCTTTCTCTCCTTCATTTTTATTCGGCAATAATTAACCCTATTCCAAATACTCCATATATTTTTGTACATATTTAATTTCCCTGTAACTATATCTTTCTCCTAAACTTTCCTTAGCTGGAGTTATTAGTCTGTTTTCTGACTTTTTAAAGTAATTCATTATTAACTCTAATTCTTTCTCCCCAACAAGTTTCTTAACATCCAATTCCCCACTCGCTATCTTTTTTGCTAAATGTCCTTCAATAGTTGTAACAGCATAGTTTCTTTCTTTGGCTATCTCCTCTTCTGTTTTTCCTTCTAAAAACATTTCCAAACTTATTAATGCACTATCAACCTTGGGCTCTTTTTTCTTTTTGACAGATTCAACCTCTTTTGCTTCAAACTTTAATGAATCATTCTTGAATCTTGAGATAATGTCTAATAGCTGACTTCCATATAAATCAATTTTCTTCTGTCCAACACCCTTTATCATTCCCAGTTCTTTTAAGGTTGATGGCTGATGGTTGGAAAGGTTTATCAGAGTTTTGACATGGATTACCATATAATGCGAAAGACCTTCCTCTTCAGCAATTTTATTTCTGAACTTTATTAATTCTGCATATAATTGAGGATTTCTGATTTCATCTGACAGATCAGTTGCTACTACTTTTTTAGCTTTCCACTTTGGAGCTTCCTCCATCTCTGCTTTTGCTTTGACAGATAGAAATTCTTCCACTTTAAAACCTTCTGTGCAGCTTTGAAGACAAAGATTCTTTTTATGAAAATTAAGATATAATTTCCCTAAGGATTCATTCGCGAGCTTTTTAACTTCCTTATTATCTGTCTCTATTTTAATTTCATCTATTGAAACTAAATAAGCAGATATTTTTTCAAAATAATAGTGAGCTGCCTTTTTAATTCTGTCTTGTAATTCCAAATTATCAACTATGCTTATTTTCTTTTGGGATAAATGCTGAAGTTGTGTAAGAAACTTATCCTGTACCGAAATAATTTCCTGCTGAAATTTCGATTTTATATCTCTAAGCTTTTCGTCGATTTTCCCAACCAAACTGGCAGAATGTGATTCAGAAAGTTGAAGGAAATGACTTATACTATAGTTAATCTTCTGAAATGAAAATAATTCCAGTAGCAATTCCTTTTCAAAAGCTAATCTTGAAGACATGAGAATGTCAGTAGTAGGTTGATTCTCTTCGGCACTTTTTGTGAAGCCATAAACTTGACTATTATTGATAAAACAATCAGGCCTTAATGGTGAATTGAGCACCATGCCCTCCAGACTTTTGCAGCGACTCAACGCAACATAAACTTGTCCGTGAGTAAAAGCAGCACTAGCATCAATTATAGCTTTCTCAAATGTAAGTCCCTGACTCTTATGAATGGTAATTGCCCAAGCTAACTTCAATGGATGTTGAATGAATCGACCTGTAACATTCTCAGAAATTTCCTTA
Organism: Bacteroidales bacterium; assembly: GCA_023135955.1. GTDB lineage: Bacteria > Bacteroidota > Bacteroidia > Bacteroidales > JAGLSB01. Next base: position 1,513 of record JAGLSB010000402.1, read on the forward strand.
GTATCACTGTCAATTGAATATTTAATATTCTCCCATTCAAGTGGTACTACTTCAATCAAATTGTCCTCATCTTCACATTTAACCCAAATAATGTCTTCCTCAATTTCTTCAATGATTCCTATTTTGCCATTATAAAATTGTTTATCAGGATTAGGATCATTTTTAACAAACATCACTTGTGCGCCTTCTTTTAATTCTAGTTCAATATCAGTGGGGTAGGAGTACTCCGGAAAATCACCTTCGATAAGTCCAGTCATTATAACAGAATCTGCATTTAACTTTTTTAAGCGATCTTGATTTATACTCTTGGCTTGATTATTATGTGTTGTGAGAATAATATATCCTTCTGCCTCTTTTTCAATAAATCCCGGAATATATCTTTTATTAAGCTCATCCAGATTTTGCTGATCGATTTTATTATTCCTAACCAGATTTAGAATATCCAGAAATTTTTGATCGCTTTGTCTATAAACTTTTTCAAGCAAAATAGTAATGTAATTTCCTTTTTTAAGTGCCCTGCTACTAAAGAAAAATGCCGTTTCATAATAATTTTTTAGTAATTCCCATTCATCATTCTTAACAACCGGTGCCAATTGTTGTAAATCACCAATAAGAAGTAACTGGACACCGCCAAAAGCTTTGTTCCGGTCTCTGTATCTCCTAAGAACACTATCTATGCCATCAAGCAAATCAGCTCTCACCATACTTATCTCATCAATAACCAGCAAGTCAAGGCTTTTTATGATATTAATTTTTTGCTTGCTGAATCTGTGTTGAAATCTTTCAGACTTGCTTTTTTCATTCCTTTTATGGATATCTGTGTCAGGAATTATCGGGCCGAAAGGCATCTGAAAAAAAGAGTGAATGGTGACTCCTCCAGCATTTATAGCAGCCACACCTGTTGGAGCTACAATAATTATCCGTTTTGAAGAAATGGTCTTTAAGTGATGAAGAAAGGTGGTCTTTCCTGTTCCTGCTTTACCTGTAAGGAAGATATTTCTTCCAGTATACAGTGTGAACTTCTCAGCTAAATCTAATTGTGTGTTTTCCCCCGTCATGTTGGTCAGTTTTAAATTATCAATAAAATATGCGGGGTTGTTTTTTATAAAATTAAGAAATTTATTTCTCAGTAAAAAGTATGTTGGCTATTTTTCTATTTTTAATAGATTTATAACACAAACTAAATATCTATTTTCCTGTATAAAAATAACTGTATTGTCTTATCTTATTAGATTTGTATCTTTGATTCTAACAAAAATAATTAATTCTTAGATATGACATATATTGATGATCTTTTTCAGTTAAAAGGAGCAACTGCTCTTATTACCGGGGGCGGAGGTGTCCTTGCCGGTGCTATTGGTTTTGGACTTTCAAAAGCGGGTGTTCGTGTAGTTTTGGCTGATATTCGGGAGGAAAATGCCAATGCAAATTCTTCAGCAATTAATTCAACTGGAGGAGATGCCAGCGTAATCGTTATGAATGTGTTGGATACTTCTTCTATAGAGAAGGCTTGCAGCGAAATATTGAAGAGCCATTCTAAAATAGATATTTTAATCAATGCTGCCGGAGGAAACATGCCGGGAGCAACAATAAATCCTGATCAGGAAATTTTCGACTTAAAAATTGAGGATCTCGATAAAGTAACAGATCTAAATTTTAAAGGAACGGTACTCCCTTCAATGGTGGTTGGGAAAATAATGGCAAAGCAAAATAGCGGCTCGATTCTGAATATTTCCTCAATGGCTGCTATGAAGTCAATGACAAGAGTATTAGGATACTCAGCTGCCAAAGCTGCTGTTTCGAATTTCACTCAATGGATGGCAATGGAAATGGGAAGAAAATACGGAGATAAGATACGAGTTAATGCCATAGCCCCCGGATTCTTTATCGGCGATCAGAACAGAGCTCTTCTTATAAACGAGGATGGGTCATACACCGAAAGGGGAAATCTTGTAATACAAAATACTCCCATAGGCAGATTTGGAGAAGCTGATGAATTAATTGGTGCTGTTTTATATTTGTCTGGAAGATCTGCATCTTTTGTAACAGGTGTGATTCTACCTGTCGATGGTGGGTTTAATTTTTTTAGTGGAGTATAATTATAGAAATAGATATACTCACCCTGGACTTCTGAGATTTATTATTGTTCTATTGAGTAAAAATAAATGATATGGCAAATTTTAATTCTATCAATCCATTTACCGGGAAGACAATTAGTGAATTGCCTGAATTAAGTCAGGAGGATATACAAGTAAGATTAAATAAAGCAGCAGAAGTTTATCAGATTTACAGGAAAAGTGAATATTCTTATCGCTCGGAAAGATTATATAAAGTTGCTGAGATATTAAGAGCCGACTCAAAAGAACTTGCAGAAATCATTACAAATGAAATGGGGAAGGCTATTACAGAATCTGTTGCTGAAGTATTAAAATGCGCCTGGGTTTGCGAATATTATGCTGAACATGCCGAAGAATTTCTTAGCAGCAAAGATGTTTCTACAGATGCAAGTTTAAGTTATGTAAAATATGAGCCTCTTGGAACCATATTGGCTGTTATGCCCTGGAATTTTCCACTGTGGCAAGTATTCAGATTTGCGGCTCCAGCTCTTATGGCCGGGAATATTGTTCTTCTTAAACATGCTTCAAATGTTCAACTTTCAGCAAAGAAAATCGAAGAGGTCTTTTTGAATGCGGGATTTGAAGACGGTGTATTTCAGAATCTTGCGGTTAAGTCAGGAGCAGTTGCAGCAATTATCGAGAATTCAGTAGTAAAAGCAATTACATTAACAGGAAGCGAATTTGCCGGAGCATCTGTGGCGGAAGTAGCTGGGAAGAATATTAAGAAATGTGTTTTGGAGCTAGGTGGTAATAATGCTTTTGTTGTATTGAATGATGCGGATATTGAAAAGGCAGTAGAGGTTTCTTTAATCGCACGCTTGTTAAATGCCGGTCAAAGTTGTATTGCAGCAAAGCGATTCATTCTTGAAGAGGAAATTCATGATGAATTTATCAGGAAATTAAAAGAAAAGATTTTAGTTTATAAAGTAGGTGATCCAACATTGGATGAAACTAAGATGGGACCACTTTCTTCATCTCAGGCAGTCGATGCTCTGGATATGCAAGTGCAAAAGTCGATAGAATTGGGTGCCAACTTAATCTATGGCGGACAAAGTGATGGTGCAAAATATGAACCTGCAATTTTACTGGATGTTAAACCTGGTATGCCAGCATTTGATGAGGAATTATTCGGGCCGGTATATGCTGTTACAAAAGTGAAATCGAAAGAAGAAGCATTAGAGCTCTCTAATCAATCAGAATTTGGTCTCGGGCTGAATCTTTTCACCCGATCTAAGGAAACGGCTGATTTTTTCATTGAAAATGCACAAGAAGGTTCAGTTTTTGTGAATTCTATGGTTAAATCGGATCCTAGATTGCCCTTTGGAGGTGTTAAAAAATCTGGTTATGGAAGAGAACTCTCTGTAGAAGGAATTCGTGAGTTTGTGAATGTCAAGACGGTTTATATGGAGGATATTTGATATTTACATTATTGGATTTAAATATCCATTACTATTCTATAGCAAAAGTTCAATTGTCCTAAAACCTGCTGGATCCATCCCAGCAATGTGTACAAAGTTTTTCTTTAGGTAGTCCTATAGCTTCAACCAGATCACCAAGATCCTGATAAATTAATGAGTCAATTCCCAAATTTTTAGCTATTTGCTTTACCATTTCATGGTATTTTTCGCTAGTTGGATCAGAGTATTCCTCAAAGTATTTTTCTTCCCCTTCTAGTTGTATAATAGCCTTGCGACTAGCTAGTTCTGATGTTGATCTTGATTGAGAAAAATTCAAAAAATCGCAAGGGAATGTCAGTGGTGGACAAGCAATTCTCATATGAAGCTCCCGGGCACCAGCTAAACGCAAATCTGCTGTATTATCCCTTAGTTGTGTTCCTCTCACGATGGAATCATCAAGAAGAACAATACTTTTATCTTTGATTAAGGCCTTATTTGGAATAAGCTTCATTCTTGCAATAAGCTCACGGGTATTTTGATTCTGGGGCATAAAACTTCTTGGCCAGGTGGGTGTATATTTCGAATAGGCTCTTTTATAAGGAATATTCTTTTCATTTCCATAACCTATTGCATGTCCCACTCCTGAATCGGGTATGCCGCAAACAAAGTCAGCATCAACTGTATCCCGCTTTGCAAGTGCTGCCCCACAACGATATCTACAATCATCAACATTAATTCCCTCGTAAAATGATGGCGGATAACCATAATATACCCACAAGAATGCGCATACCTGCATTTCTTTACCTGCAGGTTTCAATATGTTATATCCGTCGGAAGTAATTTCAACAATTTCACCTGGACCAAGATAATACTCTATTTCATAGCCGGTATTTGGAAAAGCTAAGGTTTCTGAAGCCACTGCAAAGGCTCCATCCTTTTTTCCAATGACAATGGTTGTTCTTCCAAGTTTATCCCGGGCAGCAATAATTCTATCAGGTTTTAGAACAAGCAAAGAGCAAGAACCTTTTATTCTTTTTTGTACATTCTCAATACCTGAAACAAAATTGTCTTCTTCATTCACAAGATTGGCCACTACTTCAGTGGGATTCACATTTCCCTGAAAGTTTTCAGTAAAATGCTTTTTTTTGCTTATAAAATATTTTTCAAGCTCGTTAAGATTAATTATTCGGCTTACAGAAACAATTGAGAAACGTCCCAGATGTGAATTAAAAAGGATAGGTTGAGGATCTGTATCGCTTATAATACCCATTCCTAAATTGCCATCAAATTTTATAAGATCCGGTTCGAATTTAGACCTGAAATAATCACTTTCCAGACTGTGAATTGATCTTCTGAAACCTTCAGTTTTATTGTAAAAGACCATACCGGCCCTTTTTGTTCCAAGATGTGAGTGATAATCTGTTCCGTAAAAAACATCATTAACACACTTTTCTTTGGAAACAACTCCATAGAATCCGCTCATAGTAATTAGCTTAAATAAGTTGAGTGTAGCTTGGCTAAAGCTATAAAAAATTGTAAACTGTCAAAAAATAAAATGAAAAAAGCTTTCAGAAACTTATTACCAAAATATTTGATTAATCAATTTATCTTTCCTTCCATGCTGTCTTCCAGAGCGCGTGCATGAGTCAGGAACTCATCGAGGTCCATTTCTTTATGAAATATCATTCCATGGCTTGCTCTTATTTTGGGCAATTTATGTTCGTAGAAAAAGTCTTTGCCTAATATTAATTGAACTCGTTTAAATTGCTCAACCCAAATTTTTTGGGATAGATCACTAAAAGGACCATCGAATTCATAGCTTGGAAAAGAGGCATTAACCTGACTTATATAGCAGTTTTTAAATGAACTGTCGAGTACAGCCATAGAATTTAATGAAACAGGAGTAAAAACATTTGAATCCCAGGGTTGAAATTTAAACCATACATTTCTATATCCGATTATCTTTATTTCTGAAAGATCTTTTTCTTTTCCCCATTGTCGTAATGACTCAGCAATAGCTTGCAAAACCTTGTAGTGAGTATCAGGCCCTGAACCTTCAGGATCGAGAGCAAGGCTTATAATTGTTGGATTAATTTCACGTAATGATTGAAGAATAGGTTGAACATCTCTCTTTTTTTCTGGTGGTTCAGTGAAAATATCCCCAGTGTAGAATCCCAATCTCATATGCTTGATATTTTTAACCTGAACACCATAATGCGCCCAAACTAATTCCTCTTCAAACTCTCTTAGCATTCCTTTAAGTCTTTGAATATCAGGAGTATCCTTTTCTCCGTCGTAGCTTTTATTAATAGTATTGATTTTATCATTAATGATTTTAATCAACTCTGATTCTGAAGAAACGCTATAGACATCAACCATAATTCGGGTTAATCTATGGCATAGACCTCTTAATTTGCCAGCTTCATTTTTATCTGCAACTTTATCGAGGTAATGGCTAACATCCTTATCCCATTTAAATTTGTATCCATTTTTAAAAAAATCTGGATATTTGATCATTTGAATCTCCCCATGGTGAATAAGTTTCAGACATTGACTTAGAAGTTCTTGAATCATAACATTAGTTACAGCAGTAAATCCAGAGGTCATAATCGAAAAGTGAAAGTCGTTACTTGCCTGTCGAATTTGAGGGACAATAGCTGGAAAAATCCCAAGCATAATGTCGTCATGATGTGGACCAGTATGCAGAAAACATTGATCTTTTTTTACTCTTAATCCATTTTCAATCTTTTCCAAAGTTGATTGAATTACTTCTCGAACATGATTGATATTCAAATCAGGGATTAAAGAACAGTATTTATCATTTCTAAGGTCTTCCAAATGTAAATTATGCGCATATTTATCGATTCTTTGACATAAGTCAAAAATCGCTCTCTCTGTTTTCTGAAAGTTCCATTCACCATTCATGTAAAAATTTTCAATACTGTCTTCCAATTCAATGGCAGCACCTTCAGTAATATAAAAACGGGCCTTTTTTTGTCTCTGCAATACTGTTGCGGGAAACAGAACGTTTGCTTCATTCTCAATAGCATTTTTCACAATCTTTGCTTTTGCTTCTCCGGCAACAAAAATTATCGATACCCCTTCAGGATTATAAGTAATGGTATTTAATCCAATTGTTATTACTAACCTGTTTCTCGATACTTCAATACCTCCAAGGTCACCGGCAGAAGCGGCTTGCGTTTCAAAATTTGTGGCAGTAAGTCGAGTCGTGGAATTGTGATCGCTCCCACGGGTATTAAAACCAATATGACCATCGGGACCTATACCGCCGAGGAAGAAACCAATCCCACCTTTTTCAATAATTTTCTCTTCGTAATTGCTGCACCAATTATCGATTTTGAATATTGACTTCTGCTGAATTTTTTCGAAAGTATCTTTTGGTTCCCGGTGTCTGAGTGATAAATCGATCTTATTATCAGGAAATACTTGTTTGTAACTAAGATTATTTTCAAGTTCAATATTATTGCAATTAATTAACAAAGCCCTGTCAGGATCAAGTCCGAATTCTTTTATATAAAAGTTCTGTATATAGTCATAAAAACTGTTATGCTGACTTGAATCGATTGGATAAAACTCATCAATCTGCACGAAATGTAACTTACCCAAATATGGCTTTTCAGATACTTTCAATCCGTTCTCGTGACGTATTGTTGTCGCTTTGTTGGTATCCCAGTTATTTAAAAAATACTTAGTCCATTTGATGAAATGTTCAGGAGTTTTACCAGTAGGCAGACTTATAACTCCTTTTGGATTTTCAGAGACCCATTCAAGAAAACGCAGAGAAGTAATTAAGCCCAATCTGGGGAAATTAGGTAAAATGATATAGGGGATTCTCGAAGTAAAACTATCCCTGTTAGATTTTTTTAAAAACGATTCCTCAACTTCTGAGAATTTGAAATTAGTCATCATCTGATATTTGTTTGGAAAGGAAAGCTAAAAGTAATAAATTTTTATTTGATGAATGGAATATAATTGAATAGGATCAGGGATTTAAATTAAAATCTAATCAGTGTTTTTTACAATCTGGTATGATCCGGGAGTAATTTCCAGTTTAAGATTTTCCATTGATCCGACCTTTGTCCTTTTGCCATCCTTAAACTCGAAGAGGGTATATTTCCCTTTTTCCCAGCCATCAAGATCAATCTGTATAATGTGTTTCACTTTATCATCAAGCCTGGTCACCGGGCCTTCGCTCTGACTGTACCTTTGCCAAAGTTTTTTCAAGTGTATAGCATCGGGCTGGATTATGATATCCATCTGATTATCGGAGATCATGATTTTATAAAGTCCTGTTCCATCATATTTTACAATTGGAGAGGAACCATATCCGAGAATGTTTCTAACCAGGGCTCCGGGTTTGATTGATTCGGAGTCCTTTACATTGTTTGAATAGTAATATACATCATCATCGCAGTATAGGCTCATGTCGTTTTTATAGGAGTAGGTATATGTTTCAGTTTCCCATTCATTGATCGATTCAGTATGGTAGGGTTGCATGATTGGAGTGTTTTCAAAGATCTTACCAGCCACGGCAAATGAGGCTGCCTTGGCAGGAGTGCATTTCAGGTTAAGAACATGGGAGCCGCTCCTGTATGTTGCATAACCGGGCATGGAATATTGCCACATAGCGGTCATCTGTACCCCCATGGCACGCAGGAAATCAGCCATCAACGGATAGAGGTAGGCGCTCTGGTTATAAAATGTTTCAAATTCGTATACAATCTTGGCTTTGTTCTTGAATGGCTCACTTAATACCCAACCATAATAGTTTTTGTTATCATAAAAATTTTGGTACCATTCTGTAAAATCATAGCGAGTAAGATCTTCCGGATTTGATTGATAGGGATGCTTGACCACATTCTGGCCAGGGTAATTACAGAAAGCGGTAACTTCAACATCTGATTCAGCAATGGCCTCGAATACATCCTCATGCCCCATGATCATTCTATTCCAGTTGCAGTTCCATGCAATGGGATGTCTGTCCCCCGTAGCCCGGATGGTTTGGTACATGTCATTAATGTATCCAAGAACCAATTGTTTCCTGTATTTCAAGTAATTGGATTCATTATTTTCCAGTTTATTTGTTGTAGCCCAATCCGTAAAGTTTGCATAATAAGGGGTTTCTTTTACAGCTTCATAACTGTAGTAACGGGGTTCATTCATTATCTCCCAAACGGCCACACTTGAGTCATTTTTATACACTGTGTGATTGTATGGGTTTTTACGGTTCAACAATTGAGTGATAAAGTTTTTTGAATACTCAACTTTTTGTTGATCCAGTATCCATCTGGCCCTGTAATCAAATTTACCCAACTCGGTGTTCATAAATGATCCGGGGACGACATTGTTTTGCCCCATGTGATTGATAAATGCGATATAGCAATACATGTTGTGTTTGGCGGTTTCAGCGATCATATAATCCAGGGCATCAAGGTAAATTGTTTCAACCAGGTTCCCTTTGTCATCTGTGAAATCACCCGGTGTCAGATGACATCGTATTACTTTGCAACCCAGGAGTTCCAGTTCATCGAGGCTTTCGTCTGTCATTTTTTTGAATACACCGGCATCTTCTTTTATACCGATTCCCTTCATAAGCGCGTTATACTCCCATGAAAGGCAGGGCTGGAGATTGACGCCCCACATTGCCACTTCCTTTCCACCAGGATGGTACAGCCTTCCGTTTTCCGCATATATTAGATTGTTATCCTGTGATAGTAAAGCAGTAGAAGATAATTGTGCCAGAATTGTTACGAGGTAAATGAGCTGTTTCATTATGATATTTTAGGTGATTAGCTATGTATATACAAATATACTGGAATAAGCTGTTAATCCCCATATAATATCTTACCAATTATTGGGTTCAGGCTGCATGAGCTAAGTATATTTCTTCACCTAAATGCTCCTCTTTCAGACCAATAAGTAAGCCGATAACATTGTATCGACCAGTTCCTCATTTCTGGGAAATGTGACGATATTTTTGGTTTCCGTAGGGGCAAGTGGTCATAAAGCTCGTATCTTAAAATATGATCTATAAGAAGGGGGATTATTTTATGATCCCATTTGGGTGAACCAGCAAAGACAAAAGCTCTGGTCTCCCTTCGGGATCCCTGGTCTTTTTCTTTTAGTCCCATTTGAAAAAGGAATTGTCAAATGGGGACAAAAAGAAAAAGCCCTGCTGCGAATTTCGCAACAAGGCTTTTAACTTTGCGGAGAGGGGGGGATTCGAACCCCCGGTACCCTAATAGAGTACGTCAGTTTAGCAAACTGGTGGATTAAGCCACTCTCCCACCTCTCCTGGAATTTGGTTTATTAATATTACTTCAAAATGTCAAAGTTCTTGTTTTCTACAAGGGGGGATTACTCTTTCGCCTGTGGCGAATTCGTGAGCTCCTCCTTCGTCGTCG
>JAGLSB010000403.1 GCA_023135955.1 Bacteroidales bacterium
CAATATAACTGAGTATTTGATCCGACCTCTGGTAGTCACCAGTATTAGTTGATTTTCGCAATTCAATTAAATACTTTTGAAATAGTGAATAATAGCTTAACTGACCTAATTGAAGGTCTTCGTTAATACCCTGGATAGCTCCTGTTAATGGTTTAAATGCCAGGGAATCGGTCCAACTCAGCCATTTATCGTTATCAGAACCCTGTTCAGGAAAAATCTTCATCATGCTTCCATTATATACCATATAGCATATATTAACCCTCTCATCTACTTTAATTATTTCCTTATCAAATTTTGTCAATGTTGAAGGTTCTTTTCTGAAAGCGTTATCGACAAATTCCCTTAGTTTATAATTTGATTGCTGTTTGAAGAAATCCATATAGGCAGCATGTTTTCCTTCGATACCAAGGACATCTCTTACAGATTTCTCACGCACATAAATAATTTTCTGTTGTTGCCAGTATCTCGAATCAACAACCATATCGAGAAAAACCTGTCTTGCATTCATTTTTCCTTTTCCTTCAATATCGAATTCATCCTTTCGAGATATTTTATGCATTACATCATTCGCTAATGTGTGAATAGGTGAGAATCTTCCTTCATAAGATATGGTAATTAGGTGTCCAAATTTCTCTGCATGCTCCTCCTGTAACGTTTTATGTTCGTGAGTTTGAGAAAATCCTAAACTATTTACTCCATAAAACATGACTAATAACAGAAGAGCTTTTCTTTTATTTCTTAATTCACGAATATTTTTCATTAGAGATTGAATTCTTGATCTATTACTAAAAGGTGTAAGAATGAATCCCAGACCTAGCAAAAAGTAGCCCAGATAAGTGACAAATGTTCCCAGCCGGTCATGATTCACCGATAAAATTGTGCCTTTTTCGTCAGGATCGTAGGATGATTGAAAGAATCTGTATCCATCATAATCGAGCACATTATTCATAAATATTTTGTAGTTACTGCGTAGATTAACCCTGGGGTCATCAATTATTACATGACTCTCAAAAGATGATGGGCTATGTGAACCCGGATATCTTTCAAGTATAAAATCTTCCAGAAATAGTGAAAAACCAAGTTCAACAAGCTTATTTCCATAAGCAAAAGCAAATGGGGTTCCTCCAAAATTAAAGTCCTGATATACTGGTCTATAACCTGGGCCGCCAAATACCTGGGCTTCATAATTTACATCATTAATTGTTACATCCAGAATCAATAGATCAGGCGCTTGTTTATTAACATCACTGCTAACCCACTTCTTTTTTGCATTAACATACAGATTTGTTAAGATGAACATAAAATCGTGAGATTGATAGATGTAATTATTTTCAAGCACAACAGGTAATCCATTGGGCAGAATTTCAGACATATCATTATGCATATCTTTCTTTGAGATATCGTGGCTTGAAATGAGACTCAGTAATCCATTATTGTCAGAAATACCAAAGTCATCGTTTTCAGTTTTTTCACCATATACGATTATTTTATTTCCAATATGCTTTCTCTCGCCTTTGCTAATATAAAGTACCTCCCTTTGTCGTCCCATCATTACCGACAGCTCAATAATATTATTTCCACCCTCAAGGTTTTCCTCAATTATCTCCTCAGCATTCCTAACATATTGTTTAAGCTCTAACTGAACAGGACCTGCATCACTATTTAAATGTTCCTTTAATTTATTTCTGTTTGACATTTTATAGTGGAATTGATTGTCGCTAGTCTGGTCTTCACCAGTATTACCAATTTTCACGTGGAGATTCGGCTCTGAATCGAAAATGATATTCGATGAATGCCCTTCACGTATATGCATACTACCTTCAGAACCAATATATCGGGTAATGCCCGCACCAATAATCAAGAGGATAAAGGCTAAATGGAATGTCAGAGAACCAGCTTTCTGAAGTCGAAAAAGATTATATCTTTTTATATTACCAATAAAATTCAGAGCCAGCATTAGAAGGACGAATTCAAACCATTTTGCATTATAAACCATCTCTTTAGCTCTGGCAGTATCAAACTTTTCTTCAATGAATGTAGCTACGGCCATGCCAATTGCAAAAATTATTAGAAAGATCACAGTTGACTTTGTAGAAAATAATATATTCAGTACTTTTTTCATTTATGATTATTTTATCTGATGGAAACTGTTTGTGTAGATATCGGTTTTATTGATAGGATTAGGAATTTTTTTAATGGCTGAAGATACAAATATATTTTTATTCAGCATACTGATATTAATTACTACGGGGCTTTCAATGAAGTTCAGTTGCATATTATTTGAGGCTGAAATAAGTACCATTTACCTGGTTTTGGCAGAGATGGTTGTTGCTTAGCCTTTCCTGCAACCAGCACCCTTCGACAGGCTCAGGGCAGCAGCCCAGTAACCAACAACTAGTCTCCAGCAACCAGCAACTAATTTCCATTCCCACATTAACAATAATTTAACATTCTGCGATAATCTTATGCGGGGCTTTCTATTATCCTTTGTGAAGAAATTAATTTTAGCAAAGAAATCATGATCGGTCTATGACATTTCAAAGCAATTTGATAATAATTTGAGCAAAATTATTAATTTTATAGCAGTTCTTTTTTGATAGAATTACTTAGTTGATAAAGTACTATTAGGTATTAAACAATATTAAAACAAATAAAATGAAACAATTAGCCTTAGTAATCATTATTCTCATATTTAGTCAGGCATGCAATAATTCAGATTCTTCAAATACAGATGATCAAAGCGGTGTTCAAAAAGTAATTGTTGAGGAAGTTTTGCAAACAAGTCAGTATACATATTTACTTACCAAACAAGATAATCAGGATATGTGGTTAGCAATTACAAGAATGAATGTGGAAACAGGTTCAATCTATTATTACCAGGATGGCTTGGTTATGTCAAACTTTAAAAGTCAGGAATTAGACAGAATTTTTGATAAGATAATTTTTGTTGATGATCTCTTTTCATCACCTCCAACAGGAATGGCAGATACCAATAGTACTGAATTAAATCATACTGGATCCGTTTCTGCTGAAAAGAATGAAATGTCAGTGTCTGCTGCTGAAGGAGGGATAAGTATTGCTGATTTGTATTCACAGAAAAATTCCTATGCCGGCAAAAGAGTAAAAATTCGAGGCACGGTTGTAAAATTCAATCCGGAAATAATGGAAAAAAATTGGATTCATTTACAAGACGGAACAGATTTTGAGGGCCTGTTTGACTTAACCGTTACCTCCAACCTATTCGTGCAAGTAGGTGATATTGTTACTTTTGAAGGCCTTATAACTTTGGAAAAAGATTTCGGTTATGGGTATTTTTATGATGTTATTATGGAGGAAGGAAAAATCGTAAAATGATAGATTAAATCTAATATAGATACCGATGGCATTCAAAGCAGGCATACTCCTTCCACGATTCATCAATATCCACCGGGTGAATAAATTCAAGTGATTCGTTGATGCTTGTTGACTTATAATTCTCCTTTGTTCCTTGTGCCAGAATTGTGTGACACAAATTACAATCTCTTGATATAACCTGGTTATCAGAATTCATATGATTACCATTATGACACCTGAAACATCCGTTATATTCTATATGCCCAATATGATTAGGATAAACATCCCAGGAAGCCTTCATTTCAGGGAAAATATTTTTTGAGAATCCGTACATAAAGCCTTCAATGGCTTTATCAACCAGCTTTCGATTTTCTTCCATTATTTGCGGATAGTTGGAACTGTAAAATTCCAAAGTTCTCTTTTCAATTACTTGTCGGGCAGTGTCTCGGTCAGCATAAGTATTGTTAAAAACTTCCATTGCAAGAGTTTTTACTTCTGGTAACTCAACAGGAATCTGTCCGGAGGCGATTAGCAGATCTGTAAATTCTTGAGGTGGTAAATAATCATGTGAAGGCCTGTTATGGCAGTCGATACAATCCATTTCCCTTACTTCGAGCGAATCTAATAAGGTTGGATCCATAGTATCGTAAATATCCTGATAAACTACTGAATCACCGGTAGCAAGATTGATATATCTGACCCACGGTACGAATTCTCTCTCACTTGAAGAAGCTATATATTCAATCTTTACATCTTTATTTATATGCCAGTGAATTCCATCTACCAATCCCATTGCAATATGTTCTGATCCTGTTTTCATCTTAAGCTGAATATTCCATTCAGTATTAGCAGAATCAGCCAGATAATGCTTTTCATTTTGAATACGATACGAATAAAACTTCTCTGGCCAATGGCATTTCTCGCATGTTTCCTGGGCAGGTCTCAGGTTTTCAATTGGAGTGGGTATGGGTTTAGGGAATTTCTTGAATAATACTGAATAAACCTGGTACATTCCTGAAAGTTTACTTTTTACATACCAGTCTGCTCCTGCACCAACATGGCATTCAACACACTTAACTCTTGCATGAGAAGAGCCTTCATAAGCTTCATATTCAGGCTCCATCACAGTATGACAAAGTAATCCGCAAAATTCATTAGATTCAGTAAAATGAAATGCTTCATAGCTACCTACCGCTGTTAATAACAAAAAAACGAATGAACCTAAAACAAAAACAGCCATTGCATTTCTTTGCTTCTTATCATCAAGGTCAATTTTCAACCCCTTTTTTACACCATCTTCTCCAATACGTTTAAGTCTTCTTGTTCTCCTAATCATTCCAATGGGAATCATTATTAGTCCAGATATCAGGAAAATCGGTAAGATCATATAAATATAAAGCCCAATATAAGATCCTCCGACATTAAAAAACATCATTGCGATTAGAAAAAACAGGATAATTACAATGTTTACTCCTGCAATAATACTACCGATTAGGGAAATTGGATTATAATAAGAAGCTGGGAATTTCATAAAATATAGTTTTTATTGATGACACAATGTAAAATATATTATTCAATCAAAGATACTTAATAAATAGTTTAGATAATTTTTAACAAAAATGTTTGTAAATAATTTATGGGGTTATGTCGCATTTTAGAAAGATTTGATCTTTTTGATCATAGTTCATGCAATTATTGGCCATAGATTACTGAATATCAACAATTAAAATTCGATTAGCATACTATTTTTTTGATATAAATTACCTGCCTTTTTAAAAGAAACTGAACAAAGTAAATTAGAGTCCCATGTTTTGGATATATTGTTTTGGAGATTCTCCAAACTGCTTTTTGAAACAACGTGTAAAATAGGAGTGAGAGTTAAATCCAACGCTAAACCCAACTTCTTCAATGTTTGAATAACCAGATTTAAACATTTTAAGAGCTTTGGATAGGCGAATATAGGTAATAAATTCGGATGCAGTTTGGTTTGTTAGCGCCTTGAGTTTGCGATGGAGACTACTTCTACTTAAGTTAAGTTCTTTAGCAAATAAATCTATACTGAATGAATAGTTTAAAAGATTGTCTTCAACTATGCTGATAGCTTTTTCCACAAGGTCTCGGTCATTACTATGTTTAATAATTTCTTTCGACCATTTAGATTTTGATTCAATAAAATAGCTACGCAACCTTTGTTTGGAGAGTAATAGGTTTTCAATTTGAGCTATTAGTAGTTCTTCATTAAATGGTTTTGATACATACCCATCAGCTCCGGTTTTCAACCCCTCAATTTGTTTATCTGTTTCTGTTAATGATGTAAGTAATATAACAGGAATATGACTTGTTTTAATCTCTTGTTTTATTTGATGACACATCTGAAAGCCATCCATTAGTGGCATCATAATGTCTGAAATGATAATATCTGGATTTAATTCAACCGCCATCTCAAAGCCTTGTTGTCCGTTTTTTGCTGTAATAACTTTATATCCTGGGCTTAATACTTTTTTAATGTAAGCACGAAGTTCAGCATTATCTTCCACGAAAAGTACGCAGGCAGTATGCTTATCGGCAATTTCCTCATCATCAGTTCTTTCAGCAATATTTGTGATTTTCAATTCAGATTGATATGATTCATCTAAACCAGTATCCTTGATAATTCTCTTGTCATGATTATAAGGCAGTAAAATTTGAAAAGTAGAACCCTGTTCAATTTTTGAGTGAACTATTATTTGTCCTTCATGCATTTTTGTATATTCCGATACCATATGCAAACCAATTCCCATTCCAGGAATTTTACTATTATCTGACCTGTAAAATCGTTCGAAAAGATGTTTAAGTTTTTTTTCTGGAATTCCTGAGCCGCTGTCAGATACTTCGATTGAAATTGCATCTTTTTGCAAATGGTTCCCAACTAAGTAATAATTTCCTTCTTTTTCGTTTAAGAACGGTGGCTTCACTAAAGTAATTCTCAAGCTAATTGAGCCCTCCACAGGAGTATATTTAAAGGCGTTTGATAATAAATTGAAAAATACCTTATCCATTTTATCAGGATCAATAACGATCGGAATACTACTTAATTCGGACTCGAAAGTAAAATCTATGTTATTATCATTAGCATTTACTTTATAACAATCCCAAACTTCCTGCGCTATTGATACAATATCTGTTTCAACTGGATTAAAAGGTAATTTTCCTAATTCAATCTTGCGGAAATCAATGACTTGTTCTATTAATCTTTTTAGACGCCAGGCATTTCTTTTCATTACCAGTAGATTATTTGTAAGATCAATGCCAGACAAGTTATGCGATAATATATTTTCTAAAGGGGATACAATTAATGTCAAGGGTGTTCGAAATTCGTGGGATACATTTGTAAAAAACTGTGTTTTTTCTTTAAACAGTTTTTCATCATGCTCGAGCCGCAGTTTTCCTATTCTTATTTGATTTTTCAGATTTTGTCTTAAAATCAACTCTTTAATGGTGAAGAAACCAATTAGACTTATAAATGTCAAATAGACAAAATAGGCATATCCTGTTTTCCAAATTGGCTTTTTTATGGATATTTCCAACCTGGTTGGCTGCTCACTCCATATTCCATCATTATTGCAGGAAATAACCTCAAAAATGTATTGCCCAGGGGGAATTTTGGTATAGGTTGCAACTAAATCTTTTCCAGCGGTATGCCATTGGTCGCTGTAATTTAGAAGGCGGTATTTAAACTGATTTTTAGAGGGTAAAAGATAGTTGTCTGCAACGAAATCGAAAGTTAAATTGTTCTGATTATGATCCAGGGTTATTTCGGTTGATTTGTATAATGGATGTTTTATGGGGCTTTTAGGATCTGATATATTAACTTTCATATCATTAATATATAATGCAGTTATAATTGTCCTTGGTGCATTTGGATTCAATTTAATATACTGGGGTGTAAAAACATTAAAACCATTTGAACCCCCAAACCAAATATCTCCTGTTTTACTCTTGAAAGAAGCTCCCGGACTGAATTGGTTACCCTGTAAGCCATCTTCGGCAATAAAATTTCTGAATTCCATTTTTTCCTGATTGAAAGACGAAATACCATTATCAGTGCTTAACCAGAGTGTTCCCTTTTTATCAATT
>JAGLSB010000404.1 GCA_023135955.1 Bacteroidales bacterium
CATAACCCCATAACCCTCCAAACTTTCCGAGCTAAACGCAACCCTAACCATTGAAATTTCATCCTCATAAATATATTCCTGCTTTGAGAATCTTATTCCAGGTCAATATAAAGCTAACACAAAGGAAAAATCTTTTGATACTAATCTTAGCCTTCAGACAAATAGAGATTAAAAAAACAATGCCTGCAAATTATAATAATACACCAAAAACTAAACAATGAAATCAAAAAATTACCCACGATTTACAATGTTTTTTACGACCCTTCTACTCTTTACATTCATAGCAACTTCACAAACCACCATTTCAATTCCAATTATAGCTTCCGAGGATGACGCGGAAGAAGTAAAAGAATTGACTGATTCGGATAAAAGTGCGGTACTTGGAGAGGTTGATTTTTATAGTTCTGACCTGGAATTAGGTTCTGAATTCCATTCACAGTATTCAGGAATGATTTTCAGGGATGTGCAAATCTCAAAAGGAGCAACCATAACTAATGCAAATATTCAGTTTACGGCTGATGATGATAGTGATGATGTCATAACTCTTACTATTTACGGAGCTAAAGAAGCTAACCAGTTTGCAGCTTTCACTGAGACCCTTTTTGATATTTCCAGACACCCCAGTACAACAGCAACAGTGTTATGGACACCAGTTCCATGGACCCCTGAAATGGCTGAGGCTGCTGCTGCAGGCCCTGAACAACAGACCCCTGATTTAAGTACTATAATAACGGAAATTATTAGCCTCAAAGGATGGGCCGCAGGAAATAGTATAATGTTAGTAGTAACATCCGATGATACAGTAGAGAATCAACATAGGGAGGCTATATCATTCGATGGAATTGATTATAATGGTATTGGCGCTCCTATCTTGAATGTTACCTACACTTTGAATGATTTTGCTCAAAATGAAAAAGTCTGTCAGGGAGAGGCTATTCCTCCTTTGACCGCTATAGGAGATAACATAATATGGTATAGTGAACCTGATTTTTCTGGAGTTTTACATACCGGAAGCATCTTTCAAACTGGAAAAAACGAACCAGGAGTCTATACTTTCTATCTTACATCAACTTATAAAGATGGTACAGTATTACAGGATACCGCATCACTTACGATTAGTGATGGCGATGTGCCAATAACTCCGGAAACAAGCAAGGATACAATTTATTGCCCTGGTGACCAGATGGCATATATCACTGCCCAGACATTGTCTGGAGGGCTGATTTCCTGGTATGATGATCCCGGTCTGTCATATCTGCTGGGCACAGGAGTGCAGTACAATCCAACCGGCATTACTTCCACAACCACATATTATGTAACAGAAACTGTGGGAGTATGTGAAAGCCACCCCAGCGAGGTCAAAATTAAAATCAGAAATACAACTCCTTATGAATACGAAAAGATTTGTATGGTAACTGTTGATATTAATACAGGGAAAAATATGATAATATGGGAAAAAACACCCGACATGGGTATTGCTTCTTACAATGTTTACAGGGAAACAAATATTGTCAACAGTTATGACCTAATGGGGACATTAAGTTCTGTTGATCCTGGATTCCTTATTGATAATGATTCTGACCCCGCTACACAATCATATAAATATAAAATGACTTCTGTTGACAGCTGCGGCAATGAATCAAGTATGAGTGATTCTCATGCAAGCATGCACTTGACTTTGAATGTTGGTTTAAATGAAGGGACCAATCTTATCTGGAGCAAATATTATGGTTTCGAGGTTCAAACATATAATATTTTGAGAGGTTCAAGTGCTGATAACATGTTTTTAATTGGGTCGGTTTCAGGAAGTAATTTCACATATACCGATCTGTATCCCTTAGCAGGAACTAATATTTATCAAGTTGAAGTTGTTAGTCCTTTTTCATGCAATATCAATGATCTGAAAGCTACCTACAGTTCTTCCCTTTCCAACACCGCCTATAGATATTCAGTGGGAATTGGTGAATCCGGGTCTGATAAATTTAGGGTATTTCCAAATCCCGTAAATGATATTCTTTACATTAATTCTGAGATCGCCGACTACGAGGTAGAGATATATGATATGCTGGGCAAAAAATTATTATCCTCACAAAATGATTTTATCGATGTCTCAGACCTTAATAGTGGTGCTTATCTTGTTAGAATAAATGACAAAGAAGGAGCATTGTTAAGAAAGCAGATAATATTGAAGGAATAATCACAAACAACCTAAAGAAGCTACTTCAACATAATGGAAATTACAGGATGCACCATGCCATAGTATGCCATGGAAATAGTGTTAAGAATCTGCTTTTCGTCTTTTCAGAGGCTATATATTTGAGAATGCGGCATTTTTTAAGCAGAAATGGATCCTCAGAATTAAAATTGGTTATTGTTTAGATTCCTTACTAAAACTTCAAATGATTTTCGATTTTGGAGGATTGTGCAACAGTTATCTGTGTTAGAGGCTGGGCGAATTCTAGCTCCAAAGTTCTTCCTTTTCCCAGTTGTCAGGAAATCCCATAGCTTTTGGATCAATGTTAGGGTACTTCTCAAATAGGTTTTTGAAGCTTCCTAACATCGAATTTGTTTCATCAATGCTCCTAAGCAAGTAAATGATCATTGAAAGTATATAATATGTACGGTTATTGGCAACATCAGTATTATTCAACCACACATGCTTAGGAGACATGGGTCTCGTAGGCTGTATCCTCATGATTCTATTCCAAAGTCTTGAATGGTGTGCACAAACATTTCTAACATAGACAAATCCATGCAGCCAAGAACTGAACGTATTATCATCAAGTCCAAAGTAATCTGATATTTCTCGCTTACTTCTACCTGATTTTAAAATAGAGAATAATCTTGAAGTAGATCCAAATGAAATAATTTCAAATGCAGTCCAAGAAGGAGGAAGGTCATTTGTGTATTTACTCTTGAATGCTTTGACAAATTGAGCATCACTTCTGTTGTATTCCATTTTTATCTTAGACAATGTTTCAGTATGGACATGTCGGACCTTAAAATTGTCTGGATTTGAATACCAATAAGGGCCAAATTGATGAGACAGAATATAAATCATTTTTGCACGAACCGCGATTTCTATTTTCTCTAATTCATTTATTACTAATTGACGCAATTCTCTGTCGAATGAATAGATTTGTAATGCAGTCTCAAATTTGCATCGGATTTAAATATGTGATTGGGCTTATCTTCTAATAAAGGATACCAGTACCCACTCAATCGATAGTAACTCTTTTTCTCAATAATTTCAAGAAACGCAGATTCATCGCTAATAATCAACCCTC
>JAGLSB010000405.1 GCA_023135955.1 Bacteroidales bacterium
CACGTGGCGCGTCCCTACAATAATATAAATAATAAAATCAAATGATAAAAAATAAACTAAATTCGTAAAAAATTTGACATGCCATTCTCATTTTTTTGATGTTCGCAAATTTAATTTTTATAAGAATGCACATTTTCTGGAAAAAATATTCTCTACCTGTTTATGTATTTTTATTTGTTGTTTTCCTTTTGGTTTTTGTACAGATTAAAGTGGAGAATCCGATAATAATTCTCGAACGATTTATAAAAGGTGGAGGATGGATAGAGATCTTTTTCATAGGATTATACGGGGCATTCATTGTATATAAAATGCAGGATCCAGTAAAGACAGCAAAATGGAGAATGATTTCATGGACTGTTTTTACAATAGCTTTTTTCGCTCAATTGGCACTTGGATTGCTTGGTTTTGAAAGATTTCTTATGTCTGGTAATCTTCATTTGCCAATTCCAGTGATGATTATAAGCGGGCCTCTTTACAGGGGAGAATTGTCGGTAATGACCTTATTGTTTCTCAGTACAATAATTATTACCGGTCCGGCCTGGTGCAGTCAGCTTTGTTACTTTGGCGCTCTCGATAATATCGCTTCCTCCAGGAAAAAAGCTGTAAAAGGAAAGATAAAAAACATTTCTGCCATAAAATTTACTCTCTTATTTCTGATCATTTTAACAACTATAATACTTAGGTGGTTTAATGTTGATCTTCTAATTTCCACCTTAATTGCTGGTGCTTTTGGTGTGATAGGTTTGCTAATAATTCTATTTGTCTCTGGTAAACAAGGCAAGATGGTTCATTGTCTCACCTGGTGTCCAATTGGTACAATTGTAAATTATACAAGATTTATTAATCCATTCAGGATGTATATCGATATGAAAAGTTGCACGCTTTGTAACATTTGTACTACATCATGTAATTACGATGCCTTAAACAGGGAAGATATTGAATCGGGTAAACCCGGAGTAACCTGTACTTTATGTGGGGATTGCGTTTCAAGTTGTCATGCTAGTTCAATAAAGTACAAGTTTTTTAAGATGAAGCCAGAGTCAGCAAGACGATTGTATCTGTTTTTAACAATATCATTGTATGCGGTGTTTTTGGCTTTAGGTCGGATTTAAAATTACGACACAATTGTTACAACATGAATTATTATATAGCTAGTCCTACTATTTTCCGAAATAGGCACTCGAAAATCAAAATAATAACGCCTTGCTGAGGGTGAGAACGAGATTGCTTCAGTCGCCCTCGTACCTCGGACTTCTTCGCAAAGACGGGGCTTTGGCAGCGTGGGGGGATAAAAAAGTTGGCGGCAAAGCCGCCAACTTTTTTATCCCCAACACATAGGTGCGCTCTGTCTTTGCGAACCGACGGAGGAGGTGAAGCAATCTCGTATTCTTTGCGGGTGCTGGATTCCTGAGCAATAAGTATTTCGACGCAGGAGGTGAAGCAATCTCGTATTCTTTGCGGGTGCTGGATTCTTTCGCAATAAGCATACCGACAAAGGACGCGAAGCAATTTCTTACTTTTATAAATACTAATTAGCAAGCCCTATCCTCGTTGTTTTATTTTTGATCTTTTTCTTTTGAGAGGCCTTTAATAGTGCATTACTTTTATCCCTTTTAATGGCAACATAAGCAGAATAATCTTTTACCTCAATTAGACCCAGGTCGTCTTTTTTCATAAAATCGAATTGCAAAAAGAAACCAACCAGGTCAATTTTATTGATTTTATCTTTTTTGCCTTTTGCAATGTAAAAAGTAACCCATTCAGGCTTTACTATTTGCTGATCTTTTTTTATTTCAAGTAATTTTGGTTCATCCGGTAAATAGGAGGGTAGATTATCGAGTGTTGTTCGAATAATGATACTGGTACCCGAAGCCTTCATACGTGCAGTGCGGCCATTTCGATGTAAGAATGAATTCTCCTGAGGAGGTATTTGGTAGTGAATCACATAATCCAGTTTAGGGATATCAATACCTCTGGCAGCGATATCAGTAGCGATTAAAACCTGTGTGCTTCCATTTCTGAATTTAGTAAGTTGTAACTCTCTTTGTTCTTGTTTAAGACCTCCATGAAACATAGAGTATTCCATTCTAAAATAATCCATATGTTCAGCTATTCTTTCACAGGCATCACGATGATTAACAAAAACAATAGCGTTTTCTCCTTGCTGAATGCCGCTCAGGATTTGTAATAATCCTTCCGGTTTTTCATCTTTAGGAACGATGATTTGATATAAGCTCAGGCTTCCCATTGACTCTTTGGAGAAGTTAATAGTATGAGATTCATGAAGATTAAGATACTTAGGGATTTCAATGTTTTGTGTTGCAGAAACAAGAATCTGATTTTTCACATTAGGTAATTGACTTACAATAAATTCCATTTGAGATGAAAAACCGAATTCCAGTGATTTATCAAATTCATCGAAAACTAATTGAGAAATAGCTGTAGGATCAAAGGTTTTTCTTTCTATATGATCCTGAATTCTTCCAGGGGTTCCAACAAGAATAGCAGGTGGAGTTGAAAAGTTTTTTCGCTCTATACTAAATGGATGTCCACCATAAGATGCATTAACCTTTATAGGAAGCTTCATTTGTTTCAGGACAGTTTCAATTTGAAGAACCAATTCACGTGTAGGGGCAAGAATAAGTGCCTGAACACCATATTTCGACTCTATTTTCGGAAGAAAACTTAACAAATAAGCAATGGTTTTACCACTACCGGTAGGAGCAAGGAGCAATAAATTTTCATTATTTTTAGATGCAACAATTGTAGATTCCTGCATCTTATTTAAACTTTCAATTCCAAGATTATTTAGGATATCTCCCTGATTTATTTTTGAAATGGTCATAATGCAAAAGTAATTGAACTATATTTATAAATCGAATTATCGCAAATAAAGACTTTATGGTTGAGCAGGTCAATAACCCATTACATGGTAAGACTTTAGAAAATATTCTAAATGAATTAGTCGATACTTATGGTTGGGAGCATATGGGATTTAAAGTAAGAATAGATTGTTTTAATAATGATCCTAGCATAAAATCAAGTCTGAAATTTTTACGCAGAATGCCATGGGCCAGAAAAAAAGTAGAGGAGATGTATCTGGATATGTTGGATAAGACTCAGCCTGATAATTCCAAATAATCCTAATTTCGTCGTCTGGGAGAATAGGATTTCCGGTACTTATTACGGTTGTTGCTTCCAGAGCTACTGGATGAGCTTGGACGTCGTGATTGCCTCTGTGGTCTACCTTGTGCAGTTGATTTTCCTGAAGTATCGTCAGGTTCAAAACCAACAAAGGGATGATCTTCTACCACTGGAATACTCTGATCAATAAGTTTCTGTATGTCTTTCAGGTATGGCCTTTCCTCATGCATACAAAATGATAAGGCAATGCCGCTGGCACTAGCCCGACCTGTTCGCCCAATACGATGGACATAGGTCTCGGGAATGTTAGGCAGGTCGTAGTTTATCACGAGCGACAATTCCTCTATGTCAATACCTCTGGCAGCAATGTCAGTTGCAACTAGTACTTTCGTTTCACCACTTTTGAAATTACCCAGTGCCCGTTGTCTGGCACCCTGGGATTTATTACCATGAATAGCACTTGCTTTGATGTTAGCTTTTGTAAGAATTCGCACAATCTTGTCTGCGCCGTGCTTTGTTCGTGAAAAGACTAAAACAGATTCGAAAGGAATTGTTTTTAGCAGGTGGACCAGTAATTTTGGCTTTCCTTTTTTACTTACAAAATATAATGACTGTACCACTTTCTCTGCAGTAGTCTGTTCGGGCTTCACCATTACTTTCTCTGGATTACCAAGGATTCTTCGCGACAGATCAATAATATCGGGAGGTAGGGTTGCAGAAAAGAACAATGACTGACGTTTAGTTGGTAATTTGGCGATGATTTTGCGTATGTCGTGGATGAATCCCATGTCGAGCATACGATCTGCTTCGTCAAGGACAAAATATTGAATGTCTTTCAATCTGATAAATCCCTGATCTATCAAATCCAGTAGTCGACCGGGTGTTGCAATAAGAACGTCAATACCATTTCGAAGAGCATTGGTTTGTGCTCCTTGTTTCACTCCTCCGAAAATAACTGTATTTCTGATTCCTGTAAATTTTCCATAAACAGTAAAGCTATCTGCAATCTGGATTGCTAATTCACGTGTTGGAGTAATAATAAGTGCCCTGATTTTGCGACGGTCTTTATTTCGATGCCGATCGTTATAAAGATGTTGTAGGATTGGAATAGCAAAAGCAGCGGTCTTTCCTGTACCTGTTTGTGCAGCACCGAGAAGATCCTTTCGGCGTAGCAGGATAGGAATCGATTGTTCCTGAATTGGTGTCGGAGTATTATATCCTTCAGCCTCAAGAGCTCTTTGGATGGGCTCAATAATATCTAATTCTTTGAATGTCATATATTTTACTTAAGGGCGGCGAAGGTAGGCAAATAGTTTGGATAAATTGGATTGTAGAGTGATGGTGGTATGTTGATTATTGAATATAACCACTTGCCAGGTCTTTTAATCAATACAATAAGAAAGGGTTTCTAAGAGAATCGTAAATAGAAAAACTAGAAATCAATATTACTCCGTAGTTATTATTATTTTATTTACATTTGGTTCAGGCTCCCCAAAGTAAAAACTGGAACGATTTATCAATAAAACTAATAAAATGAAACTAAAAAAAAATCCAGCAAAGTATCAATGTTTTATTAGATCGTTATTTATTTCTTTTATTCTGTCATTTACAACAAGTTGTATAGAGCAGAGTAATAATATTGGAAATATGGGAGAGGGAGAGAACAGTGCAGATGAGAAAATTGAAAGTGAAATAGATTTAACGAATGTTAAAATTGGGTATTGTACTCCAGCTCTTAATGCGCCTTATTATCAGGCCCTATTGTATAGTATTCAGAAGACATGCAAAGTAGCTGGAATGACATTTGTATATGCTGACGGACAAGGGGATATTACAAAACAAATTGCAGCTGTTGAAGACATTATTACAAAAGGGGTTGATGCTTTATTACTT
This sequence comes from Bacteroidales bacterium, assembly GCA_023135955.1. Taxonomy (GTDB): domain Bacteria; phylum Bacteroidota; class Bacteroidia; order Bacteroidales; genus JAGLSB01. The sequence continues at coordinate 5,038 of JAGLSB010000405.1, forward strand.
AATCCATTAGATCCTAATGCATTAGTAGGAGTTACAAAAGTAGCTACAAATGCAGGGATTCCAGTTTTTATAATTGACAGTTCTATTGATCCTACAGCAGATTATGTAACTACCATTCAATCTAATAACTTTAAAAATGGTGTTTTAGCCGGGGAGTGGTTAGTAAACAAAATGGGTAGAGAAGAGATGAATATTGCACTTTTAAGTGGTAATGCTGGGAACCCGGTAGGATTAACAAGAAAGCAGGGTTTACTAACCGGGATTACTGAAGAGCAATTGAGGACACAAGGTTATATCGATTTAAATGTAAAAAC
>JAGLSB010000406.1 GCA_023135955.1 Bacteroidales bacterium
GGAAAAATATGAAAGCCTTGAGGGAGTTGAATTTCATTTGAATGAGTGGGGCATGTCATCGCATTTCCAGAAAACTGTTGCTGAATATCCTGATCTTGTTTTTAGGAATACTGAGGAATCACCTTTGTTTTTGGTTAAACTTGTAGATAATCTTTTTGCTATTGAAGATAATTATAATTTCCCTACCGATATGCTGCTATACTGGGGTGGTGCCTGGGAAACTGAAAAGGATGAGTTTTTTATGGGTAATCGTGCTCTCTTAACAGCAGGGAATATTCCAAAACCTATTCTTACAGGATATGAAATGTTAGCTCAGCTTGGTACAGATCGCCTCGAAGTTGAAGGACCACGGGTTGGTCGCCGGATAAGTGTTCTTGCAACTAAGTCCTCAGATAAGGAAATAGAAATGATTGTATATAACTACAATGAAACTGATGATGACTTAAGTATTTCAGATCAGGTAAGTATTCAGATCTCAGGATTGCAAGATGGTACTTATTCCATCGAAGAATATAGCCTGGATCGCGAAAATAATAATACCTACAGAGAGTGGGAAAAACAGGGATCTCCTAAAAGTTCCAAAGATGCTGATTTAAAAAGGCTGCTAAAAGCAGGAGAATTATCAGTAACTAAGTCTACCAGCAAACAAAGTGTAAATGGTATTTTGAACATGGAATTCTCATTAGCCCGACACAGTATGATATTATTCAAATTAAGAGCACAATAATATGAAGATCAAAATTGGTTTAGTCAGTATTGCTGTTACTTTTCTTATGTCCTGCAATGATACAAGACCAATTGGAGAGAGACTTTGGTATGAATCTCCATCAGAAAATTGGTTTGAAGCACTGCCTTTAGGAAACGGCAGACTTGGCGCAATGGTTTACGGAACAGTAGAGGAGGAGCAATTGCAGCTTAATGAAGAGAGTCTTTGGGCCGGTTGTCAGGAAAATCCATATCCGGAAAATGTACAGGAACATTACGCCAAATTTCAAAGGCTAAATCTGGAAGCTAAATATGAAGAAGCACTGGACTACGCAAGGAAGAACCTTGTTGTATCGCCAACATCATTTCGTTCATACACAACTTTGGGTGACCTGTTTATTAAATTCAATCACAGCAACTCAAAGAATTATAAGCGGAGTCTGAATCTTGAGACTGGAATTGGAAGTGTTGAATATGTGATAGATGGAAATAAATATTTACGGGAATCTTTTATCTCATCAAA
>JAGLSB010000407.1 GCA_023135955.1 Bacteroidales bacterium
CTGAGCCCGATCTGATATCTCCCTCGCCATCTTCAGTACCATCAAATATAGTTCCTGTCACTTTAATACTAGTAGATTCGTTATTTATCTGAAAACTCGTATCTACAGGAGTAACCTCATAACCACTAGTATTAGCAAAAGAACCGTCTGGTATAGTTACTCCAACTGTTTCATTCGCTCCAATGTAATAGTCCGTAGCGTCAGCCAAAGGAATAGTTATCGTCACAATATTGTCAGTACGACCAACATCAGCAATCGTAAGATTTGGTGAAATCTGGTCCCAGCTCCCAGAACCTGTAATTCCGTCAAGCAAAGCATTTGTTAAAGTAACATCAGTACCCATGTTAGCATGCCAGACATCATTTGTGAGTGTCAAAGTAATGGTCTTTCCTCCGCCGCGAACATCAGATTCATTCGCACCTAAAATACTCCCGCCCAGTACTGCAGTTACAGTATCATGAGCTATAGTCAATGTAGAAGATGCTCCAACATCAACAGTGGTAGTTTGAAGAGCATCAGCAGCAACATTTATAGCAAGTGTTTCGTCATTATATATATCATAGGTAGAAAGTTCAGGAAGTGTGATTGTAACTACTGTATCAGAGCCTTGTGTAATATCTGCAGAAGTCAAATTAGCTCTTACTTCGGCATCCCATTCTGTCGCACTGGTTATCGAATTAATTATTAGGCTAGCGTTTGCATCTGCAATTCCAGAGATCCAGGTATCACCCGTAAGAGTTAAAATAATAGTTGGAAATACTGAGCCCGATCTGATATCTCCCTCACCATCTTCAGTACTATCAAATATAGTTCCTGTCACTTCAATACTAGTAGAATCGTTATTTATCTGAAAACTCGGATCCACAGGAGTAACATCATAACCAATAGTATTAGCAAAAGAACCGTCTGGTATAGTTACTCCAACTGTTTCATCTGCGCCAATATAATATTCAGCAGCTTTCTCGGCAGGAATAGTTACCGTCAAAACATTGTCAGTAAAAGAAACGTTAGAATCATCAAGGCTTGTGATTTTGCTGTCCCAGTTAGCAGCTGAAATCCCGTTAAGCAAATTCGTTGTTATAGAATTAGCGGCTCCCATAGTGGGATCCCAAACATCATTTGTGAGGGTTAAAGTAATAGTATGATCACTTGTTCGAACAGTAGATTCATTCGCACCTAAAATAGTGCCGCCCAGTACTGCAGTTACCGGATCGTGAACTATAGTCAATGTAGAAGAAGCTCCAACATCAACAGTGGTTGTTTGAAGAGTAGCAGCATCAACGGTTATTGTAACTGTTTCGTCAATATAAATATTGTAAGCTGAAGATGGAAGTGTAATAGTAACTGTTTGACCGGCCAAATTAATGTCACCAGATGTGAGAACACTTGTTACTGTTTCCCAATCTCCATTCCCTGCAAAAGAATTAATCAATTCTGAAGTAATAGTATTATCACCTATGCCAATATCAGTTTCCCACTCGTCGCCTGAAAGAGTCAGAATAATAGTAGGACCTCCTGAGCTGATACTATCCTCTTTATTCTCGGTGGCATCAAAAATAGTTCCTCCCAAAGTAATTACAGGAATTTCGTTAGTTATCGGAAAACCAGTAGGAGCAGGAGTAACTGCATAACCACTGGTATTAGCAAAAGAACCGTCTGGTATAGTTACTCCAACTGTGTCATTTGCACCAATGTAATAGTCAGCAGCCTTAGCGGCTGGAATAGTTACCATCAAAACATTGGTTGAAAAGGAAACATTAGATTCATCAAGGCCAGTGAGTTTGCTGTCCCAGATAGAAGCTGAAATTCCGGCAAGTAAATCATCTGTTTTGGTACCAGTAGCAGTACCCATGTCAGCATGCCAGGTATCATTTGTCAGAGTCAAAGTAATTGTATGATCACTTGTTCGAACAGCAGACTCAGTTGCGTCTACAATTGTGCCACCTAAAACTGCCGTTATTGAATCGTGTTGAATGGTCAAGGAAGAAGTAGCAATATCAGTACTGGTAGATTGAACAGCAAGAGCATCAACATTTATATTAACAGTTTCGTCAACATAAATATTGTATACTGAAGTTGGAATTGTAATGGTAACAGTTTGACCAACCAAATCAATGTCAGCAAAAGTGAGAGCACTTGTTACCGTTGCCCAGTCTCCATTTCCCGCAAAAGAAGTCAATAAGCTGTCGGTAAATGCATTGTCCGCACCTAGAGTAGTCTCCCACAAACCTTCAGTAAGCTGAAGTTCGATGGTAGAAGCTCCTGAGATTATATCTCCTTCATTATTATCACCACTAACAATAGTACCAGCCACACTCACAGAAGCAGCCAACGGGTAGACAGAAAAATCAGTAGACCCGGTGGAAACATCAGCTACAATCGTAGAATGTTTTAATACAGTATTAGGGACGGTAACAGTTATATCTTCTTGCACATTAATATTATAGCTTGAAACAGCCGGGAGAGTAATCTCTACCTCAGTAGCACTATTTTGGGTGATAGCCCCAGTGCTGATCAACTCTGTTTTAACTGCTGCCCATTCGGTTAATCCGGTTCCTCCAGTAATTCCAGAAAATAAAAGATCGGCTTTAGTATCTGTTTCAATATCATCAACCCATTCATCCCCTGTAAGAGTTAAAATAATAGTTCTACCCCCATCACGAATATCCTCTTCGGTATCGTTCGGAATTGTTGTCATCGTACCACTAACTGCAAGTGTAACTAGCTCATCGGTTATAGTAAAAGTTGTGCCCGGATCTAAATCATATGTACCATGTTCCAGAGCTGATGCCGGAAGAATCGCCGTTACCGTTTCATCTGCCTCGAGAAAGTAATCTGGTACAGCCGGAACTGTAATTATCAGAGTATTGTTATTTGTTCTTTCAACATTGTTAAAATCCAGTAAACCCCTGATAACTGACCAGTTCTGATCACCGGTAAGATTATCCAGTATCGCTGTTGTTGTATCATTATCAGCACCCACTGATAAAGAAAGCTCATCATTCTCAACAGTAATGCTTAGATAATATGAATTCTCACGTAAATCAGATTCTGTTCGACTGGTTAATATAGTTCCTCCTATACTTGCTGTTATTGGGTCATGGGTAATAGTCAAAGAAGAACCTACAGTAATATCTGTAGGTGTGAATTTAAGAGCATCAGGATCAATGTTAATAGTAACTGTTTCGTCTGCATAAATATTATAATAGGGAGATTCAGGTAGTGTAATTGTAACAACGGTATCATTATCCCTTGAAATTTCATCAAGGCCAAGGTCAGGATATACTTCCAAATCCCATTCTGTCCCACTTATGCTTGTATACAAAAAATCAGCACTAGCAAGGCTAGTATGAATATCATCGAGCCATCTGTCACCTGTAAGATCCAGGATAATGGTTCTTCCTCCATCAATAATATCTCCCTCTCCCGTTGCGGCTGTCATTGTACCCGTAACATCAACAGTGACAGGATCGTCTATTATCTGAAAACTCGAAGGAGCAGGAGTAACTGCGTAAGCAGTATTAACCGAGAAACTCACTGGTATTTCAGCTATACTAACTTTTTCATCCGCGCCTATGTAATACTCGGTAGCGTCCTCTAAAGGAATAGTTATAGTCACAATATCGTCAGTACGTACAACATTAGTATGATCAATATTAACTGTACCCCAACTCCCATCACCTGTGATACCAGCAATCAATTCATCTGTTACCGGATCATCATTGCCCATATCAGCATGCCAGATATCATTTGTCATTGTTAAAGTAATGTCTTTATTCCCCGCCCGAACAGCAGACTCATTTGCACCTATAAAAGTTCCACCAATTTCTACAGTTAATGGATCATGAAGTATGGTCAATGTAGAAATCGGAAGAACATTAGTACTGGTGTACTGAACAGCATCAGCATGAACATCGATTGTTACTGTTTCATCAGCATAAATATTATAAGCAGTAGATGGAATTGTAATAGTAACAATGTAATCATCATCCCGACTAATTTTGGTATAATCTGCTTCTAATGCAGTTGTTACACTTGCCCAGTCTCCATCTCCTGTAATAGAAGAAATTAATGCCTGTGTTGGAGTATTTAGGGCATCGCCTAGAGTAGACTCCCATATTCCTTCTGTAAGCGTAAGGATTATTGTTGACAAGCCCGAAGTGATATCTCCTTCTCCATCAGCACCACCAACAATAGTACCTGTAACGGCTACGCTTGGCGCTATTGATAAGACTGAGAAAGCAGGTGATAAGGTAATAGTTGAAGCCTGTGGAAATTTTAAAACATCAACCACGGCTGAAATCGAAATTTCTTCTGTCGCGAAAATATCATAGCCTGAGACAGCAGGGAGCGTAATTGTAATCTGCCAGTTAGTATTTTTAGTTATAGTTCCAGAAATGAGGAGCTCTGTTTTAACTGCTGCCCATCCGGTTCCTCCGGTTATATTATTAAACAAAATATCTGCTTTAGCATCTGTCTCAATATCGTCATGCCATCTCTCATCAGTAAGGGTCAAAATCATAGTCTTTCCTCCATCGCGAATATCAACCTCGGTCGGTGAGTCTGATATAATAGTACCAGTCACAGCAAGGCTTGCATCTACATTAAGTATCTGAAAACTAGCTGGATCAGGAATAACATCAGGATCACCAATAGTATTAGCAAAAGAACCATCTGGTATAGTTATTCCAACTGTTTCAAGGGTGCTAATGTAATAGTCCGCAGCCTTTGCTTCTGGAATAGTTATCGTCAATTCATATCCGGTACCATCAACTTCAACATCAGTATAATCAAGGGTAATTAAATCCCAATTTTGATCACCAGTGATCCCGGCAAGCAAGGCATTTGTTATTGTAGTACCAGCAAGAGTACCCATGTCAGAATGCCAGGTATCATTTGTGAGGGTCAAGATAATGGTTTCTCCTCCAGCTCGAACAGCAGACTCAGTTACGCCATCAATAGTGCCGCTTAATGCTGCAGTTACAGGATCGTGTGTTATAAGCA
>JAGLSB010000408.1 GCA_023135955.1 Bacteroidales bacterium
AAATTATTTATTACAGGATTTGGATAGACCTTAATCCCCTCTGATGTTTGTTTAATATTATCTATGATTGGGTTCAGAAAAATATTGACCAGGGTGTCTGTTTCAAGATAAAAAGAATCTATCACAGAATGATATCCTTCCTTTTCAACGCTATATAAATAATCTTCACGAGCTAATTTATTGTAAAATGCTGAAAATCCATATATATCACTATTTGACGTCCAAACACCAAAGTCAATCTGCGCGTATTCAATGGAACCTTCAGCATCTTGTACATTAAATCTAACATCAACATATTTAGAGTTCAATTCTATTCTTACTGTTGTATCCGAGTCTAGAAGAACAGAGTCTGTAATTGGGAAATAATCATCATGTGTAATAGTAAATTTCCACCAACCCTTCAGCAATTCTTTTACGGTTAATTCTCCTGAAGTATTTGTCATTTCTAATTTAGTGTCACTTGTAAGCATAGCTCTGTATATTGGAGCACCGGAAACCTTATCGCTAATCAACACCAATGCATGAACGTAATCCCGGGTCATTTTGATAGTCAGTAAAGTATCAGAGAATATTTCTACTGTTAAATTTTCCACAGCTATATAATCGTCTGCTGCTGCCTTAATCGGATATTCTGCATATTCAATATTACTTAATTGAAGATCACCAAGATTGTCTGCTCGTAATTGAAGATCACCAAAATTAACATCTGCAAATGAAATAACTTCTTCTGTATCCCTATCAATAAATTTGAGATTTACTGAGTAGGTGGTAAAATCAAGAGTATCATAAACGATAGTGTCCGAGCTCAGTAAAACGGAGTCTAAAATGTGGAGATATCCTTTTTGTTTTATCGTGTATTGTTGAGTTCCAGGGGCACGTCGAATAGAGAAGGTATTTCCAGTTGAATCTGCTTTAAGACTATCCCTTTCCATAACAGCTACCGCTTGTGTAGATGGAGTAACTATACCGTCCTTTTTTTTGTGTAATTTAAATCGAACATTATAAGTCTGTCCGCCAGTAGTAAATTCCCACACATCTCCTTTAATAATACTTCCATCTTCCTGTACAGCATCAGCTCTCCAGTAATAAGTTTTTTCCGGATTTAAGCTAAGCAATGGGTCATCAACAAGTAAATACGGACTTGGATCATAATTATTCGGATTGCCCAATATCATAGTTGGAGTTACAATATTTCTTTTTTCAGTAAGATTCAGATATACTACATCTCCGGCAAATGGATCTCCTGTCCCAGGAGTAATGGCAGATTCAGTATCTGCATTCTCAACAGCAGATTTATCTGTTCCAAAAAACAGGATTGAGTTGGATGTTTCATATCCGTTCAGGAATATCAGGTGCCTGTCCAGAGGCATATCTGTTGCTCCGTCGAATGGAATGGGAATTGATGTTTTTTCTTTTCTGTAGCCGGGAATCCAGTATATATCATCACCCCATTCATAAGCTCCTATATCCGGGGCGGGACCCAGATGATTGTCATTGATCCCATCTATTATTGTTCCTGCATTTACAAGTGGAGAGTTGGCTTTCGGTCGGAAATCAAGCAAATCAGCGTTTGGTACAAATTCCAGAATACTTCCTCCATCGCGGCTGGCATCCCAGTTGTGTGTATGATCACCGGGGATAGGCCAGTACTCGTTCATGTTAATTCCTTCAACAGCATTATTTTTAGTGATCGTGTGAGCATTACCTTCACCGGTATCCTGATTCCACCTAATATATAATCCACCTTTATCTTTGTTTGTACTTTCAATATCAGTGTAATTATATACTTGATTATAATCACCTTTTATAGCAGTAGATGTTGAAACGCATCTGAGACCCACAAGGTGATGACTAAGTCCTAAAGTAGGAAAACCTAATCCCTCATCAGGCCCGTCATATCGTATTCCAGTGCGATTACTTCTTAGAAACCAGTTATAAGCACGTTCGGAGTTAACTGAATTACCTTGGTTTGACTGGAACCCAACGCCATCATTTGCATATAAAAAACCCCATCCGTCAAGAATATTCCAACTCTGATACCTGCCTGATTCAGGTTGTGAATTAGTCTTTACAGCAGCCCTGGTACCAATTGTATGTAAAGTATTGAATTTGAAGGTATTCACCCCTAAAAAACAACCGGTTTTTCCCAAACCCATTATGGCAAGGTGATGAAAATAATTATTGTCAAAAACATTGTAATCATTTACTTCAATGATATGATATTGGGTATATTCCACATTGCTGTTTCTCATTGTGAAATTCGTACATTCTTTGGCATCTATAGCCGGACCTCCATCGTCATGGATTCCAAGGATTCTCTTTGGCATATCTGGATATGATATTACACCATCGGTAAAACTTACATGATCTGCGTCTAATTTTAATGTAGTCGCAAATAAGCCAATATCGATAAATTCAATATGGCTGCTATTTATTAAAGTGAAGGCATTCGTTTTCCTTTTACCTCTTATTGAAACTTCATTTGGATCCTGGCTTCCTTTCAGATACACATAAACTATTTTGGATTCCTTGTCGAAATACCATTCATCCTCCACATCCAGAGCATTTAAATGCTCAATAATAAAGCTTCCCTCACGATAATAGGATAATTCTTCAGTACCGCTATGATGAAAAGTATTGGACCCCTTTTCATGTTCAAGAATTTCAACACTGACATTGGCCGGCCCCTGTGAATATACTGACAGGATTGCTGTACCCCCTTCAAAACTCAGGTTTGTTCCGGCAAGATCACCCCTGTCGGGCAGGCTTTCAACACTAGTAAAAGTAGTTCCGGGTCCATTTGGATTTGCCCAGGTAGTAAAAAGGCTCCACCATGTCTTATCTTTTACCTCATAGCTTAGTGGCAAACGCTCAAGTGGATCGTTAGGATGTGTGCCGCCATTAGGCCATCGGGCAACCACCTGCATTCTATAATCTGCAAGTTCACCGCCAACAGCATTAGGCCACAGCATAAGACCAGGCTGTTCTACAAATAATTGCCAGATATCTTCCTCCAGCTGAAGTTTATAAATAGTACTTGTTCCGGGAAAAGTATCTGTAGCAAGCTCCCATACAGCTCCAGGTGATTTAATTTCTTCGAGATCTACTGACCCATCCATGATAACATTCTCACTATTGTAGGCAGTAATTACTATTGGCATTTCGGCTGTTGCATTTTTATTACTTATCAAAACTTCCTCGTGGTAAAGTCCCTCGCGCAAATAAATCGTATCTCCGGCAAGGCATAAATCCACCGCTTTCTGTACTGTCTTTAATGGACTTCCAATGGTTCCCGGATTGGCATCATCTCCTGAAGGAGAAACAAAAATTGTCCCGGAAGCCATTAGTTGCGGAGTTAATAGTAAAGTTGATAATAGAATGCTTATAAGAAATCTCTTCATTGTAGGTTTTAGTTTATTTTGGGTAGCAAATTTAAGTAATAGATGAAAAAAAACAATTAATCCGCCACGGGAATATGATATCAATATTCATACATAAAATATAAAATATTAAAAGTTTATCTCCTTAAGATATTCCCGGAGCTTTCCATTCCCCTCCACCCTCCAAGTTGAAGAAAAGAAGTCGAATTTAGATATTAAGACCGAAGTATAAATGTCAAAACCTAAAAAAATGTATGCTATTTTTTTTGATGAACAAAAATAATCATGTCAGCTGGCAGCCCTCCAACAAGTCTGCTTATGTTAAGATGGATCAAATAATATTGATTAAATGACAATCAAGGTAAATAAACCCGTACTATTTCATGATGTAAAAAATCCTCAAGCCATTGTAGCTAAATTAATTATTGCGATATTTGCCCAAATTTTTTTAAAAATTCATATTAAACTTTTCACATGATCAGAACATTATTCTTTCTATCGTTAATAATTTTTACACAGATAGCTAATTCGCAAACTATTCAATGGAGGGGTGATAACTCAGCCGGAATTTTTGAAGAAACAAATTTACTAAAAAGCTGGCCCAAGGAAGGTCCAAAAAAAATTCTCTCTACTGAAGGCATTGGTGCAGGATGGGGCTCTCCCATTTCGTATAAGGAAAAAATATATGTAGTTGGCAAAAAAGACAGTACAGATCTTCTTTCTGCATTAAATATGGAAGGAGAAATTTTATGGCAGATCCCAATTGGGGATTCATGGAAAAGATCATTTCCCGACTCAAGAACTACCCCAACTTATAACGACGGACGTCTTTATGCTCTTTCCGGATCAGGAACCCTTGTGTGTATAGATGCAGAAACTGGAAAGCAGTATTGGGCAAAAAATGTCGACTCCATTTATAGCACCGAATGGCATAACTGGGGCGCTGCTGAATCGCCATTAGTTGTTGGAGATTTGGTAATCACCCTTCCGGTGGGAAATGTGACAGCTATGGTGGCTCTCAATAAATATACAGGTGAAGAAATTTGGAAAACTGAAAGTATCGGCGGACAAAGATCATATACAACTCCTATTGTTTATGATTACAATGGCATAAGACAAATTATTGGAGTTACTGCCAACGATGTTTTTGCTGTAGATCCAACTGATGGAAAAATTATCTGGGTTTATAAGCTAAGCGAAACAATTGCAAAAATCAAGAATGAAGATAAAAAGGCATATATTTTTGTTAACTCCCCTATTTTTAATGAAAGAGGGATTTATATAACTGAGGGTTACGACAATATTTCAATTATGCTCGAATTGTCTGAAGACGGAAAATCAGTAACAGAAAAATGGATCGATCGCACACTCGATAATCATCATCACGGAGTAGTACTAATAGATGGTTATATCTATGGCTCCAACTGGTACAACAACAGATTGGGCAATTGGGTTTG
>JAGLSB010000409.1 GCA_023135955.1 Bacteroidales bacterium
TCGCTTCGCTTTTTAATACTAAAGCAATGCGTTGGCTTCGAGGGAGACGATATTTATGGAAGAGACTTAAAGAGGGAATAGATAAGACAAAAGATTTATACTGGTTTCACTGTTCTTCACTTGGGGAATTTGAACAGGGCAGACCCTTGATTGAAGAGTTCAGAAGAAGGAAACCCCAGGCCTTTATATTACTTACGTTTTTTTCTCCTTCAGGATTTGAATTGCGAAAAAATTATAAGGGAGCTGATCTCGTCTCTTATCTTCCTTTAGACACAGGTTTAAATGCCTGGCGATTTATCAACCTCGTTAAACCAAAGGCAGTTTATTTTATAAAATACGAATTTTGGTATTATTTTCTAAGAACTCTATATAAGAAAAAAGTGCCTGTTTATCTGGTATCGGCGAAATTTCGTAATAATCAATTATTCTTTAAATGGTATGGAGCCTGGTATCTGAAATTTCTTCGTTTTTTTGAACATTTTTTTGTGCAGGATGATAATTCATCTGCATTACTGAAAAATGCCGGCTATGCAAATGTCACCGTTTCTGGAGACACGCGTTTTGACCGGGTTTATCAGCTTTCAAAAATTGCAAAAGATTATCCGGGAATTGAGTTGTTCAGGCAGAATAAAAAAACTATTGTTGCAGGAAGTATATGGGAAAAAGATGAAGAGATTCTAACTCAATATATTAATCAATGCAATAAAGATTATAAATTCATTATTGCTCCACACGAAATCAATTCACGTAAAATGTATAGGTTGATAAGCGAGATTGATGCTTTAGTTGTGAGATTTACAGATGAAGATAAGACTTTCTTCCCGGAAGCCAAAGTTTTGCTAATCGATACTATAGGTCATTTATCCACAGTATATAAATATGGAGATGTTGCATATATTGGTGGGGGTTTTGGGAAAGGTATACACAATATTCTGGAACCGGCTACTTATGGTTTACCCATAGTTTTCGGTCCAAATTTTCAAAAATTTGCTGAAGCCGTTGATCTCATTCAATTAAATTCAGCCTATAATATTGACGATTATCCCAGCCTGGAAATAGATCTCAATCGCCTTCTCGATGATGATGAATTACGTCAATCATGTAGTAAAACTATTTCCAATTACATTAAATCAAGGCTTGGTGCTACAGAACAAATAGTCAATAAATCCTTGAAAAGTATTTGATAAATTATCTTCTTTTTTCCAGCACAAATTTAATATCATTTCTATACCTTAAAGTTTTGCTAAATAGAGATAAAATTTGTTTTAATTAATAAATGGTGAAAACTTATTTAAACAGGTAATTACTAATTATGATTTCTCTTCTATCACTTCTTAGAATAAAATTAAATTTATAAAGATTTCTTAAGAGGTCTTATTTTTGTGCCAG
>JAGLSB010000041.1 GCA_023135955.1 Bacteroidales bacterium
TCTGCAAAGAATATGGAAAGGATCTTACTCTGATATTTGAACCCGGAAAGTTCCTTGTTAGTGAAGCCGGCCTATTTATAGCAAAAGTAAATGTAGTTAAGCAAACTACTTCTACTGTTTTTGCCGGACTCGACACCGGATTAAATCATTTTATCCGTCCAATGTTTTATGATGCCTATCACGATATAATAAACATATCAAGACCTGAAGGTAAAGATCGGATTTATACAATAGTGGGATATATTTGCGAAACCGACACTTTTGGATGGAATAGAAAGATACCTGAAATCTCGGAAGGAGATTTGGTTGCTTTTAAAAATGCAGGGGCATACTGTTATGCAATGTCCTCAAATTATAATTCACGATTCCGACCTGCAGAAGTTCTAATCCATAATGGAAAAGATCACCTTATCAGAAAAAGAGAGAATCTGGATGATTTATTGAGAAATCAGGTTGTTATTGATAATTTGTAATATCTGTACATATGGATCTCAGTATTATCATCGTAAATTATAACGTCAAGTATTTTATAGAACAGTGTCTGCATTCTGTATATAAGGCTATCGTTGATATTGATGCAGAAGTATTAGTAGTCGACAATAATTCGGTTGATGGCTCATGCCTGATGATAAAGGAAAAGTTTCCCTGGGTAAAGCTCATTGAAAACAAAGATAATCGGGGATTTAGCAAAGCGAATAATCAAGCTTTAAAGATTGCCCGTGGAGAATTTTGTCTCTTATTAAATCCCGACACTCTGGTGGAAGAAGATACATTCCATAAATGCATCAGGTTTATGCATGAAAATGAAGATGCCGGAGCACTTGGAGTACATATGATAGATGGTAGTGGTAATTTCTTACCTGAATCTAAAAGAGCATTACCCAAACCAACTGTTGCATTTTATAAAATTTTCGGGCTTTCCCGATTGTTTCCAAAGTCAAAAATATTTTCCCGTTACCATTTGGGCTACCTAAACAAAGATCAAAATCACAGTGTAGAAGTCCTTGCCGGAGCGTTTATGTTTATTCGACGAGCTGTTTTAGAGAAAACCGGGTATTTAGATGAAAAATTCTTTATGTATGGAGAAGACATTGATCTGAGTTATAGAATTACAGTTGAAGGTTACAAGAATTATTACTTTGCAGAAACTTCTATAATACATTATAAAGGTGAAAGCACGAAAAAAAGCTCAGTTAATTATGTGCTGGTTTTTTATAATGCTATGATCATTTTTGCCAAAAAGCATTTCACGAAGAAAAATGCCCAATATTTTTCAATTCTAATTAACTCAGCAATTTATTTTAGAGCCGGACTTTCAATTATTAAACGTACCGTTTCGAGAGTCTACCAACTTCTTCTTGATTTTACCCTAATCTTTGCGGGTTTCTATTTTTTAACCCCTTTATGGGAACAACATAAATTTGGAAGTTCAGATTATTATCCTCCTGAATATCTGAAATTTATAGTACCTTTTTATATTATTATCTGGATAGTGTCCCTTTATTATTCAGGAGCATATGAAAAGCCAGTAAAGTTCTGGAATATTATTAAGGCTCATTTATCAGGAACTCTAATAATTCTTGTCCTTTATGCCCTTTTGCCTGAAAATCTCCGTTTTTCAAGAGCACTAATATTATTAGGTAGTTCATGGGCATTACTGGCATTAATAATCCCCAGATTAATTTTAAGTGTCTCCGGAATAAAAGACTATCAATTTGCTGGGACTCGCAAAAAGAGATTAATAATTATCGGTTTAAAAAAGGAGGCTGAACGCGTTCGTAAAATTCTTGAAAAAACCAGAATAAATCCTGAAATTGTTGGTTATGTATCCCCAGGAAATAAGCAGAATAAAAGCTACCTTGGTAATGAGACCCAACTTCCGGAAATTGTTGGCATACATAAAATTGATGAATTGGTATTTTGTTCAGAAGATATTCATGCGAGCGATATTATAAAAAACATGACATTGCTAAATGATTTTCAACTGGAGTACAAAATTGCTCCACCAGAAAGCCTTTCAATTATTGGCAGTAACTCTATTAACACAGCAGGAGATTTATACCTGATACATTTTAATTCTGTTTCAAAAGAGAGAAATAAAAGACTTAAAAGACTTTTTGACATATTTTTTGCTTTATTTTTCCTTTTATTCTCAATTCTTCTGTTCCCCTTTATTAAAAACTATAAAGTTATTTTAAAATCTTCTATTAAAGTTTTATTTGGGCGATATACATGGGTGTCGTATTGTACTGACACAGATATTTCTAACTTACCTAAACTAAAAAAAGGAATTTATGATTTATGGTTAAATAAAGAGAAGAAACGTGACAAATTATTCATTGAAAATTTGAATATTGAGTATGCTCGCTTATACCGTTTATCATCAGATTTTGGATTCTTATGGAAAAATATCATTCATACTTAATAAGCAAACTAATTTATTATTATCTTTCATTCAAAAACAAACAATATCAATGATTTTTTAGGTTAATAAGTTTATTAAGATATACCAAAATAATATTTATTTCTTAAACCTAATTTTTTTACATTTGTTTAACAATATATATTTTCTGAAAAATAGTATTTCTTTAAATTATAATCTTTGAATGAAAAAGCTATTAATTTCCATCATAATTCTTACTGCATTTAATATCCCTGTAAGGTCGCAGGATACAAATTATAGGGAATCCTATTTAGCTGCTGAATCTTATTTCTTATTTGAAGAATATAACGAAGCTCTTCCTTTGTATTTAAGAATTAACAGAAAATCTCCTAATAACGATGATATTAATTATAAGATTGGTGTTTGCTTTTTGAATAATCCTTATGAGAAAGAAAAATCTATAGTCTACCTTGAAAATGCTGTAAAAAATATTAATCCAAAATATAAGGAAAATAATTATAAGGAAACAGGAGCTCCACTCGAATCACTTTTTTATCTTGCCAATGC
>JAGLSB010000410.1 GCA_023135955.1 Bacteroidales bacterium
ATAAACCCAAGCCGTTTCCCTCTTCTTCTCCAGTACCCATTGTTGAATGAATTTTTGAAATATCAAACAGTTTTGATAAGTCATCAGGTGTTATTCCAATTCCATTGTCAGAAACCGAAATGTATATATTAGAACCCGATTGTTTGGCTGCAATATTTATTTCCCCACCCCTGTTTGTGAATTTTATTGCGTTCGAAAGAAGATTTCGTAATATAGTTTTAAGCATATCTATATCAGCAAAAACAGTTAAATGGTCTGCTTTATGAAAATTAATTCTTATGCTTTTTGCATCAGCATTTGGTTTAAGGATTTCAATAATATTTTTGCAATTATCTGCGAAACTCAGCCATTGTGGTTTGAAAGGAATTTTGCCCGATTGCACATTTACCCACATTAATATATCTTCCAGTAAGTTATAAATGCTTCGCGCTGATTTATTAATAATATTTGAGAAATTCTCAATCTTATCAATATCGTATTTTCGAATGTTTTCTGATAATAATTCTGAAAAACCGAGAAGCGAACTAAATGGACCTTTTAAATCGTGTCCAATAATTGATATAAAAAGATTTTTATCTGCATTTAATTGACGTAACTGTTTTTCGCTTTCTTTAAGTGCAAGTTCTGATTGTTTGCGCTTTGTTATTTCTTGAATTGTTAAAACCAGAGTTGTTGGTCGATTATCATCATCAAAACTAATATCCCCTATTGCATGAACCCAACGTTCATCATTATCATTTTGTCTAATAATTTTATGTTCTTTATCAAATTTGATTTTCTTACCGACTACTTCCTGAAAAATATATGCCGTCATAATTATTTGCCATTCAGGATGAATAATTGACATCCATCCTTCAAGTGATTTGTCATAATCAGAATCTATACCATAAATACTATCAAGAACTTCGGAACTTTCCCATCTACCAGTTGTTACATCCATTGAGAATGTTCCAAGCATAGCAATAACCTGAGTTTCTTTTAGAAATATCTCGTTCTTTCGCAGTAAATCCTCTGCTTGTTTTCGTACGGTTATATCACGGGAGACAGCTAACAAACGACATATATTACCATGAGAGTCTTTTATTGATGAAAAAATTATTTCCCAACATCTTGGAGTGCCTTTTTCTGTTGAGCAATACCCGGAAAATAATCCTACATCACCTTTCTTTACTTTTGAAATAACTTTAAGGACTTCTTCTCTTTCTTTCCCTTTCCATAAGTCAGCATACGACTTATTCAAATAAACATTTATATCATCAATCTCCATTAATTTTTGGCCACCAGCGTTCATTGATAATAAATTCCCTTCCAAATCCAGAACTTTTATACAGTCCTTACTACTCTCGATAATACCTCTTGTGAATTCTTCACTTTCCTTAATAAGTTTTCGGGATTCAATTTCTTTTAAATTCTGAAGACCAATTACTTCTATTATTCCTATAAATCCTTTAATAAAATCAAGATATAGTCTATGTTTTTCTTTCGTCCAAATAGGAACTTTATCTACTGCCTCCAAATATGCCTTTTCATCAAAGCTGTATTTTTCTGCTTGTTTTCTGAAGAATTTTAAATCAGGTTTTTCAAAAAAATATTGTCCGGTAAAAAAACTACCATAATGTTTTCCATTAATAATGATTGGTGTAGCATTATCTATCATCCCGTGAGGACATTGATAACTTACTGGTGGATTTGCTTCAAGAATACGGTTTAAAATGTTCTTATTACTTTTGATACACTCTTTTTCACATTGTGGATTTTTTCGGTGAAATTTAGTACAGATATCCTGCCAATCCACAGTAGTAAGGATATTGCCGTCATTATCTATAATTGCAGAAGGATAGGAATATACCAAATTCAATTTCTCCTGGATACTCTGAAGCAAAGAAATATCAATAATTTCTTCTAATTTATAATTTATGTGGTTAAAAATCATAATGAGCTTAGAAAACTTTAGGTATTTTATAAATGTTTAGATGAGAATTTTTCAAGAATAGAAAAATTGAAATAATGAAGGCTTTGGTTTGTATTGTTCAAATAACAAAATAATCAAGTTGACAATCTAATCCTTAGTACTACATTTTTTTTTAGAATTCATAATTAATTTCCTGTCAATACTTCTAGAAAAAATATCTAAGTGATAATTTCAAAAAAATCTTTGTTATTATAGACAAACGTCTTACTTTGCAGTATTATTATGATTTAGTTTATATTACTCATTATCTGGATCAGAATAATAATATTTAGAACCTGGATTATTATAATGAATCATTTGATTTCTACTGTTAATATTATTTTTACAACTCTTTTTATCTGAAGTATATTATATCTAATCAATATTATTTTACTTCTGAATTATTGTTGTTTTATATTCAAATTTCATCTAACGGTAGTACTAATTTAGTAATTATTTTTTTGTGCCCAAATTTTAGTGTAAAATATTTGCTATTTAGTGTGCAAATAAATGCCGTTTAACCAAAATTATCTTTTAAATGACACTTAATGTTTCACCACGACCTAAAGAGATTGAAACTGAACATCAGAACCTTATGAGGGGTATAGGTAAAAAAATTAAAAGTCTTAGATATGAAAAGAAGAAAAGTTACATCGAAATGGCTAGATTAGTAAATGTCTCACGTAACAACTATAATCTAATTGAACTTGGGAAAATATATTTTAAATTTTCGACTCTGCTTAAAATATTGGACTATCATGAAATCTCGGTATCAGACTTTTTTAAGGACATATCGAATTAAAATCTTAACTAATTAATGATGTGAGATTTTTCAGGGTGGCCTAATTACTAAAGTTTTTATCGATTAACTTATACAATAATTTATTTTCAATTGGTTTTGAGATATAATCGTTGCATCCTGCTTCAATTGCTTTTTCTTTGTCCCCCGAAAGTCCAAAAGCTGTTTGTGCAATGATAATAACATCTTTATTAAATTGACGAATCTGACGTGTGGCTTCATGTCCACCCATTCCGGGCATTTTAATATCCATTAAAACCAAATCAATGTCAGGATTTTTTTTACACAACTCAATGGCCTTAATTCCTGATTTTGCATGTAAAACTTCTGAACTGATTTCCTCGAGGATTTCAGTAATGTATAAATCTGATATTTCATCGTCTTCTACAATTAATATCTTTAGTTTCTTTATTTGTGTTTGTTTTTCCTTTCCTGAGACACCATCTTTAATTGCATTATTTTCTTTAAATACAGCGATATATGGTATTGTAAAATAAAATGTTGAGCCTTTTCCTACCTCACTTTCAACCCATATTCTTCCACCAAGCAATTCTACAAAAGATTTAGATATAGTTAAGCCTAAACCTGAACCTTCATAATTACGTGTCAGGGATTCACTCCCCTGCCTGAATCTATCAAAAATTAATTCTCTGTTTTTCCGAGAAATTCCACTCCCAGTATCTTTTACAAAGAATTCAAGGTGCTCCCCCTTTTTCTCATAACCGAATTCAATTGACCCCTCTTTGGTAAACTTTATAGCATTATTAACAAGATTTGTCAGAACTCCAATAATTTTTTCATTGTCTGATTTAATCATAGCATCATTTGACGATAAACCCACTCTGGTCTTAAACATCAAACCATTAACTTCAATTTCAGGTTTAAAGAACCTATATATAAATTCGATTTGCTCGTTTATATTCGTCATCCGAAGGTCAATTTTCATCTGTCCCGAGTCTATTTTCGAAATATTAATAATATCGTTAATAGTATTGAGCATGCGATTTCCACTCTCCTGAATGATTTTAATATAATCTTGTTGCTTTTCAGATTCCAAACCCCGATCTTCCAGTAGTGCAGAAAACCCAAGAATGACATTCATGGGGGTACGTATCTCATGGCTCATATTGGCAAG
>JAGLSB010000411.1 GCA_023135955.1 Bacteroidales bacterium
CTGGTGAAGGAGGTATGATTACTACCAACAACAAAGATCTTTATAATAAAATTCTCAGGTTAAGAAGTCACGGTATAACAAAAGATCCTGATTTCCTTATCGAAAATCATGGTGGATGGTATTATGAAATGCAGGAGCTAAGCAATAACTACAGAATAACTGATTTTCAGGCCGCATTAGGAATTAGTCAGTTAAAACGAGCCGAGGATGGCCTCAGGAGGAGAAGAGAAATTGCTGAGAAGTACGATTCTTCATTTGATGGTATTAATGAATTATCCACCCCAATAATTTCTTCTGATATTAGGCATGCTTTTCATTTATACATCGTTAAAGTTCCTGAAAGGAAAAATTTTTACGACTATTTAAGGAGGGAAAATATATTTTCCCAAATCCATTACATACCCGTGCATCTCCAGCCATATTATCGACAATTTGGATGGAAAAAAGGAGATTTCCCCATTGCAGAAGACTATTATGATCATTGCATTAGTTTGCCAATGTATCCTTCTTTAAGCAATGAGGAGCAAAATTATGTTATTGAAAAAGTCAAGGAGTTTTTTTAATTCCTGATTAATATATCAAGAATGGAAAACCTGGTAATCATACCCGCGAGAGGTGGAAGTAAAAGAATCCCAAAGAAAAATATTAACCCATTTCATGGTAAACCCCTTATTAGCTATTCTATTGATATCGCAAAAAAGTCCGGACTATTCAAAGAGATAATGGTCTCTACTGATGACCGGGAAATTGCAGATATCGCTCTTAAATATGGAGCAAAAGTCCCATTTTTTCGAGGAAAGAAAAATTCTGATCATTTTGCAACTCTGGCCGATGTAGTAACTGAAGTTATTTCTACTTATCAGAATCTTGGAAAATCATTCCAACATATATGCCTTATTCTGCCAACAGCGCCACTGATAACGCTGAGCAACTTAAAAAAAGGATATGATTTATTGCTTACAGATAACTATAATTCAATCAGACCGGTTGTCAGATTCTCTTATCCAATTCAGAGAGCATTTTCTATGAAAAACGGAGTGGTTGAATTTATTAATCCGGAGAACTTAAAGGCCAGATCACAAGATCTGGAGCCCACCTTTCACGATGCAGGCCAGTTTTATTGGATGTATTTTGAAAAAGGAATGATAAATACAAAAAGAGGCGGATTTGAAATTAGCGAAATGGAAGCTCAGGATATTGACACATTAACTGATTTGAAATTGGCAGAGATTAAATATTCCTTACTAAATTCGGATTAGAATATATTGTAAAATTTGATATCGATTTTATTTATTGAATCAAATCAAATTGCAATGGTGTTCCTTTCTCAATATCGATCTTAGCTCTCTTTCCAATAATTGAATAGTAATATTTAGGATGTAAGCCCATACCGGGTCGTAAGGATTTTACATTTTCCTCTGTTAGAATATCTCCTTTTTTCAAATCTTTAATAATAAATAGCGACCTTGCAGAAACTCTGGCACTTTTTGCTTTTGGCGAGAGTTTTAATGACTCTTCTCCCATTGCTTGTTCTACTTGCCGTACTGCATCAACCATATCTTTAAACTCATCCGGATCAAGAGAAAAATCTCTGTCAACGCTGGGAATATTTTTATCAAATATAAAATGCTTCTCTATTATTTTTGCCCCAATAGCAGCAGCAGCAATCGGCACTGAAATTCCCAAAGTATGATCAGACAATCCGGAAATTACTTTATACCGATCTCTCAATAATGGTATTGCTTTTAAATTTATTTCATTATAGGGTGTTGGGTAAGCTGAGGTACATTTTAACAGGGCAATCTGGTTATTCCCCTCATCTCTTACTGTCTTTACAGCGAGTTCAATATCTTCTTCTTCAGCAATTCCTATCGATATAATTACGGGTTTCCCTGTTTGAGCTACTTTTTGAATTAATGGAATATCAGTAATTTCAAGCGAGGCGATTTTATAATAAGGCACATTAAGTGATTCCAGTTTTTCAACAGCATCAAAATCAAATGGTGATGAGAAGAAATCCAGTCCTATATCATTTGCCAAAGTTTGTATTTTCTTATGCCAGGCCCATGG
>JAGLSB010000412.1 GCA_023135955.1 Bacteroidales bacterium
ACCTGTGAGGGTATTTGACTCTATCCCTAAATTTAAATATATTTGTATTACAATGCGTTTCAAACCTTCATATTATTCCACCCTTTATCACTCCAATGGCAAAGGCCTTTTCGAATGCTGGATTTATTAGTTTATACCGATCTTTAAGGCTGTTGATAAGCCATCTATTCTCACATCTCGCAGATTAAACTGCATAACTAAATAACTCTATAGCTTTTCAACTGCATAACTTTTTAACTATTCTTCTTAAAAGCAATGAAAGTCCTCATTTATGACATAAAGCGTTTTGCAATCCATGACGGACCAGGAATTCGAACTACAATATTTTTCAAAGGATGTCCATTAGGATGCTGGTGGTGTCATAATCCTGAAAGCCGGAAGGATGAGATAGAGCATACTAAGAAGATTAATCGTTTGGATAGCAAATCATTTACAGTTGAAACCCAAACTGGTGAGTACCGGAGTGTCGGAAATTTAATGACCGAAATACGAAAAGAAAAAGTATTTATGGATGAGTCGGGTGGGGGAGTAACACTTTCCGGAGGTGAACCATTTTTATATTACGAGTTTGTTGAGGAGCTTCTTGATGTATTGAAATTGGAAAATATCCATACAGCAATTGATACAACAGGCTATGCTTCAGAGAAAATATTTTCTCAAGTGGCCCCAAAAACGGACTTGTTTCTTTATGACTTGAAATACATGGATGATGATTTACACCTGAAATTTACAGGTGTTAGCAATAAACTAATATTGAAGAATCTTGAATATCTTCATAATAAACAAATACCTGTTATTATTAGATATCCATTAATTCCTGGAATAAACGATGATGATAACATCCTTCAAATGAAGAATTATTTATTGAATAAATGCCCGGAATTTAAAGAAATACATATTTTACCATATCACAATATTGCTGCTCATAAATACCTTCAGTTTGGTGTCGAAAATAAGATGCAACATCAACCGGAACCTTCCAAAAAACAGATTAATGATGTGAGAATTGTTTTTGAAGATGCAGGTTTCAAAGTAAAAATAGGAGGCTAAAATTGAAATTATGACTGAAAGAATAAACATATTGCGTGAGCAAAGTCTGAATGCTGTGAATTCTTTATCTGAGGAAAGAGCAATTTTAATTACAGATTTTTATAAGAATCATGTAAATGAAAATGATTCAGTGTCGGTTCAAAGAGCGAAAGGCTTTCGCTATATTATGTTAAACAAGAAATTAAATATTATTGGTGATGAATTAATTGTTGGAGAAAGAGGATCGGCTCCAAAAGTCGTTCCAACCTATCCTGAAATTACCTTGCATAGTCTTAAAGATTTGGATATTTTAAATTCCCGTGAAAAGGTGTCTTATAAGGTTTCAAATGAAATGCTGGAGATTTATGAAAAAGAGATTATTCCTTTTTGGAGGGGGAAAAGCCAGCGTGAAAGAATAATGACAGCACTGGGGAAGGACTGGCATAATGCATATGAATCAGGTATCTTTACTGAATTCCAGGAGCAGAGAACTCCGGGACATACAGTTGCAGGCGGGAAGATTTATCAGGTAGGGATCTTAGAACAAGGAACTGAAGATTGGAGTAGGACAGAGGATAGTAAAGCAATGAGAATTGCCGGGGAGACTATAATTGAATTTGCTGGCAGGTATGGTATAGAGTTAAAGAAAATGGCTAATGCAGAGCCAAGGGGTTGGAGAGCAAAGGAACTTTTGGAAATGGCAGAAATCTGCGAAAGAGTTCCTGCAAAAGCTCCACGGACATTTCATGAGGCCATTCAATATTACTGGTTTATGCATATAGGTGTAGTATCTGAATCCAATCCCTGGGATAGCTTTAATCCGGGTAGATTAGATCAACATCTATATCCATTTTATAAAAAGGAATTGGAAGCAGGAACGCTCACCAAAGAAAGAGCGGTGGAGATTCTGCAATCATTCTGGATTAAATTTAACAATCATCCGGCACCTCCTAAAGTTGGTATTACTGCTGAAGAAAGTAATACTTATACCGATTTTGCACTGATAAACTTGGGTGGACTTACAGCTGAGGGTGAAGATGCTGTTAATGAATTGAGTTATATTATTCTCGATGTGATTGAGGAAATGAGAATATTGCAACCTGGTTCAATGGTGCAAGTCAGTAAAAAGAATCCTGATGAATTTCTGCAGCGAGCTTTGAAAATCGTAAAAACTGGTTTTGGACAGCCATCAATTTTCAATACAGATATGATAATTGAGGAACTCGTAAGGCAGGGCAAAGATATTGTTGATGCCCGAAATGGAGGGGCTAGTGGGTGTGTTGAATCTGGAGCTTTTGGTACAGAAGCATATATTCTTACAGGCTATTTCAATCTTACGAAGGTGCTGGAAATATGTTTGAATGATGGTGTTGATCCTCAGACAGGTAGATTTATTGGAATAAGATCTAATCCTTTGGGATTCGGTTCTTTTGCAGATTTAATGAAGACTTACGTTAATCAACTGGAGCATTTTCTTGAGGTGAAAATGAGTGGGAATTTGATCATTGACCGACTATTTGCAATGCATATTCCTGTACCTTTTCTTTCTCTTTTAATTGATGATTGTGTTGAGAATGCTAAGGATTATAATCGTGGAGGAGCAAGATACAATACCAGTTACATTCAGGGAGTTGGATTTGGTAGTCTTACAGATTCGCTGACAGCCATCAAATACCATGTTTTTGATAAACAAAGTATTTCATTGGAAGGAATGCTGGATGCTCTAAGAACCAATTTTGAAAATCATTCTGAGTTCAGACATGAATTAATATACAATACTCCGAAGTACGGGAATGATGATGATTATGCTGACGACCAAAGTGTTGAGGTTTTTGAATCGTTTTTCAATATTGTGGATGGGAAAACTGCCTTTAAGGAGAATTCAAAATTTAGAATTAATATGCTTCCCACAACCTCACATATTTATTTTGGGAATGTGATGGGTGCAACTTCAGATGGACGTAAAGCTCAACAGCCATTGTCGGAGGGTATATCTCCCTTTCAGGGAGCAGATAAACTCGGCCCCACCGCTGTTATTAAATCGGCTTCTAAAATTGACCATTCAAAGACAGGAGGTACACTTTTAAATCAAAAATTTACGCCTCAGTTTTTTGAAAATGATGAAGCAATTCAAAAATTAGGGAGTCTTGTTCGGGCATATTTTAAATTGGGAGGACATCATATTCAATTCAATGTTGTGAGCTCTAAGACCCTTAAAGACGCCCAGAAACATCCGGAAAAATACCAGAATCTAATTGTAAGAGTGGCAGGCTATAGTGACTATTTTAACGATTTAGGCATTGATTTGCAGGATGAGATTATTCGAAGAACCGAGCATAGTGGGGGTTAATTGAATATGATGTGCTGGTGTGCTAATGTGCTAATGTGCTGATGGATGGATTAAAACCAAGTTGTCGGTTAAGACTATCTGTTTCATTACCTTTTCCCTGATTCATTCCGCAATCAAGAATTATTCGTTTTCCTTGCTGTGTGATTATCTGATGTTTACTCCCTGTTACTTCGCGGATTGCTCCGAGGAATTTTAGCTTCATCCTATTTATTTTGGTTGATTTAAAGTAATAAAAACTATTCAACTGTACTTTTTGAACTATTATTATTTATAGAGGTCAGTAGTTAGGTG
>JAGLSB010000413.1 GCA_023135955.1 Bacteroidales bacterium
GAGGCAGGGGTCTCCATCGTAAATTCAACAAATCCATTGTTATCTACCTGATAGTTTTTCTTCTTCCCGGTAATCAAATCTTCTATTGCGAGCGTTTTCCCTTTTATAAAATGCAATTGAATTTTCTTTTTCTTATCCTTGTTATCAATTTCACGGAAGAGGGTGAGGTATCCTATATTTTCGTCGGGATGATAATTCTGAAAACCGGTCCAGCTTGTATCATCAGGTCTGTCTCCTATTGAAAAAGCATAACCGTTATACAAATCTTCTCTATATTTCTTATATACACTTATTAATTCTCTTACGGCATCTCTGTCTTTCTGCGAATAACGCCATGTTTCAGTAAAAAACAGGGGTGCACTCATCATTGTTATTGCAAACGAATAGACATCTCCATATTGACGGGCGTTTGAAAATCTTACAAATTCAGTCGTTTGTACATTAATCATAATCTGATTAAGATTTAAGTAGGGAGCAAAAGACCACTGGTCTTTCAATATTCGACGAGGGAAATAAGTATGATTTCCTGCCTCATTCTCATCCATATTTCTTTCCATATCAAGTCTTCTGTTCTGAAGAAACAAATTGCCGTATTCTCTGTTGAATAAATATCCTACTCGCAAACCTTTGTGTGTAACGTCCCAATTAATACGCGCTTTATGATTACTATGTAGTCCCATATTCCTTACATTATTAGTAATTTCATTAATAATACGGTAAGTATTCCACGAACTAATATCTACTTTGTAATACAAAAAACCGGCATCATTAAGACCAATAAGCCTGTCGGGATATTTATTAATACTCTCGCAAGTATTCCAGATTCCCATTTTTACATCTTTTTCTTTTGCTAAATTCATAATGTTGTCCCATCCTGTTGGATATTGTTTAAGCGATGGTTCCCATGTTTCGCTTGTTCGATCACGGTCACTCCATCCGGCATCTATCTGAACTACGTCTATGCCCAAATCAGCACAACTGTTAATTTCTTTGATAATGTTCGACTCCTTAGCGCCAGCACTACCTTGTCCTCCGCCCCATACATTTGTTGTTATAACAACATCTTCTTTTTTTATTGGAAAGCGAATGCGGTCGAACATTTTTATTGCCAATTGTTTTTCATCTTCTCCGCCCGACCAACAGATACGCCAATTAGCCCAACACGGCGAATATTCTCCTCGGCGAATGTCGGCTAACGATAGCCCCCATCCGGTAGATTCGAGTCCGTTTTTATTACTCCGAAAAACACCGGTATTAACGCCGGTTTTATTCACCACTTTATGAGATTCTTTTACAAAACCAACACCACCATCTTTATCATACATAAATAAAATGCTAGCTTTTTCGTATGTTTCGTTGCCCGAAAATTCAGAATCGATAAGATCGTTGTCTACAAAGTCCTGATTATCAGAATTTCTGCCATCATGGTTATTGTAAAAACCAATAGATTGACGAGCCAGACCTTCAAACGACATGGGTAAATAATCAGCCCGATAATCATCGGAACTTGCAATACCAGGACCTACCCATTGTCCTTTTCCTTGTACGAAAAGTTGAGTGCGAAAACCCGGTGCATCAGGATATGCCCATATTTCAAAACGTACTCCAAGTTTTGAACTGGGATATTGTTCTACAGCCATGGGATATTCCATTTCTGCTACAATACGGATATGTTCGCTTGTGAAATCTTCATCGGTAGAAACATCTGCCTTTAGCGATTTTAGTTCAGGTTTTCCATCAAAAATCCTTAAATCCCAATCAGCCAAATGTCTGGCGTCCTTAGTTGCCCATTCTCTTCCATCTTCCAAATTCTTAAATCCAATACTTACAAAACCATTGCCGGTCCACTGCCATTTACCTTCAGCTTTTCCGGTTGATATTGTTAGTACATTGCCTTGAGTAGAAACCGAGGCATTTTTTAATTCTAACCCAATATTGGGGAGTTGGGCAAAACCTAAATGCGCAATAAAAAGTATTAACGCAGTTATTAAAATGTGAATATTTTTCATAATCATTGGTTTTTATTTTGTAAATAATTTTATTCCATAATTGTCGTCTCTTGCCTTTTCAAACAGCAATTCAAACTTTTTTACTAATTCTCTATGCTCATTGCTCACGTCGATTTTTTCCTCCGGATCATCTTTTAGATTATAGAGTTTTATTTCCCTTTCTTTTCCATTATTCAAATTAAATCTGATAGCCTTCCAGTTATCTTGAATTAAGGCTTGTAATCCACCGCGTGGGTAAAATTCCCAGTATAAAAAATCATGCTTTTTTTGTTTGCCTTTTCCTGTTATCGTGGGTAAAAAGGAAACTCCGTCAATTTCTTTTGGATAATTAGCTCCGGCGATATCGCAAAATGTGGGTAAAACATCCCAAAATGCAGATAAGTGATGATCTTTTGTATTTGGTTTTATTACCCCTTTCCATTTTACAATTAACGGAGTTCGGATTCCTCCTTCGTACAAATCCCTCTTCATCCCTAGCAAGTCACCATTGCTATTGAAGTATTCCATTTCATGCCCTCCTTCTTGATGAGGTCCATTGTCGGAACAGAAAAATACGATGGTATTTTCATCTAGTCCTAACTCCTTTAGTTTCTTTTCCACCATACCTACAGAGTTATCTAAATTGGTTACCATTTTAGCAAAACCTTTCTCTACATCAGGCCAATCTTTGTCTTTAAACTCCCCATAATCGGGTACTTCACAACCCGTTACAGGATCCTCATTGTTAGCATGTGGTGTGTTGTAAGCCAAATAGAGGAAGAAAGGATTGTTTTTGTTTCTTTCAATAAACTGAAGGGCTTCTTTATCAAACAGAAAAGGAGCATAATCATTTCGAATTTCAGAAACCCCCATTCCTTCCGACTTATCAAGCCATGGATTACTTCCATCTTCATTTAAGCGCAGTTTATTATTCAAAAAAACCTTTTCGCCATTTCGGTACAGGAATTCAGGGAACAGATTGTGGGCATGACCCATACCTACGTATCCATAAAAATAATCAATACCATTTCTTTCAGGGTCGTTCATATCTTTTGGTGAACCAACGCCCCACTTACCAATGCAGCCAGTAGCGTAGCCCTGTTTTTTTAGTATCTCGGCAATAGTAATTTCGTCATCACGCAGAACATAACCACCCTTATTAGATCTTACCGTATTGTGCCCCGTATGTCTGCCTGTCATTAAAGCTGCTCTTGAAGGTGCACAAACTGTTGAGCCGGTATGAAAATTGGTCATTAGCAAACCATCAGAAGCTAATTTGTCAAGGTGAGGAGTTTGAAAGTTTTTTTGTCCGAGACAGCTCAAATCGCCCCAACCTAAATCGTCAGCAAGAATGAAAACAATGTTAGGCTTTGAGTTATTTGATTTGGCCAATATTGTTTCACTTCCGGCAAATAATGAGATGAATACAAGTATATAAGCAAGTATCCAATTTGTTTTTGTTCTCATAATTGTAATCTTTTGTTTATTCGATTAATTACATCATCATTTCTTAATCCACAAATTCCTGAATTGAATTTTTGATCCTTCAGCTTGTAATCCAATTCCTCCTTTGGTAATCGAACAATTTGTGGCTTTATTTTGAAGTAAACCATTCACTCTTATTTCAATTGTACTTCCCAGGCAGGTAATATCGTAAGAATTCCACTCGCCTGCCGGTTTTTCTTTCGCCGGACTTAATTTAGGTAAAATTGGCTTTTTAGGATCTGCAGTTGATGAATAAACCGTATCCCTGACTTCGGCACTTAATCCTTCTCCATGAACAATAAAATCACCGGCATGCTCATGTTTTAACTGGGCTTGAAAATGATTAGGCCATAATTTGTCTGCACCACTGGTATGTAAGAAAATTCCACTGTTTGTTGGTTCTTCAGGATACCGCCATTCAACATGCAAATGATAATTGGAATATTCCTTCACTGTTCGCAGGTAACCAAGTGGAATTCCAATGGTTTCAATCATTCCTTCATTAGCGTAGAAATAACTATCAGGGTTAATTGTTGTGTCATTTACATAAACGATCCAACCATCCAGGTTCTCACCGTTAAACAAATATTCCTTTTTATCAACACAGGATGAAACAAGCAGAAGTACTGCCGTAAAAATAAATAAAGATCTCATAGTAAGTTGTATTTAAATATTACTTGATTTTATAGGTTTAATTTATTTTTCTTTTGCAATCTCAATATCCTGTGCAACCCAATCAGTAATTTTTACCCAATCGACATACCCTACCCGGTTTGTCCAAATTGGATTTATATTTTGTTGAAGTGCTTTTTCGGTATAAGCTTTCCAAGCTTCCAAGGCTTTTTCTAACTCGGAAATGGCAGCTTTCTGATATTTTATATCTTTTGTTTCGCGATACAAAGCCAATTGTGTTGAGCCGGCAATTTTAAATGCATAGTATTCACCTAACAATGCCATGCTTTTGATATCATTTAAGGTAATTTTCAACTCCTTATTTTCGACATCACCTGTAGTTTCCAAAAATGCCATTGCTTTATTTGCGTGTGCATGAAGTTTATCAGCAACCTGTAGTGGTGTTTTTAATTCAGTAAAACCACCATCAATAATCATTTTCACAAAAACTGGAATGGATTGAAAGCCAGACTCTTTATGAGGTTTTATTCTAATAAATACATTTACATCGTGGAAACCTGTTTTCGTATTTGTATAACGTTCTCTTCCTCTGCACGCTTCAATATACCAGTGAAAATCGAGTGGTGCCCAATGAAATCCTGTGGTTGTAGGGTAAATCATTGAAGCTTCCTGCCATGCGTCAAGTAGTTTTCCACCTTCGGTTTCGGGAAAATGATTTTGCAAGATTTGAGCAAACCTTTCGTTTGTTATTTCGGGGTTATAACCTAGCCTTCCCCACATCATCCAGTGGTACCAGTGTTTTACTATTTCAATTTGTCGCTCTCCTTCAGGATTTTTCATGGTAAACTCACGCCCCCAAATCCATTGATCTGAACCATAATAATAGCCACGAGAAACTTCCATTGGAATGTTTTTTATAAATTCTCGGACAAAATCAGGAGCTCCCCAACGGAAATAATAATTATCGTCGTTACGCAGTGTCCAAATGGTTTTCATATCGCCAATATCTTTTACAAACGCCTGATGATAGGGCTGTTTTGTTGCACTCATTACGTGTGCCTTGGCATATTTAAAGCTGAATATAAACTCTATGTTTTTATTGTCGAATAGTGGTTTAAATTTTTCAGCAATTTCCGTTGCCCCAGCTTGATGTTGACGATGTATGAAAGTAATTTTTCGATCGGGCATTTCAGCAGCTGCATCCAATACACCCTTTGCGTATGTTTCAAATGCCCAGTCTTCTTTCGCCTTTGTTGATTGATCTCGCATATTTTCGCCGGTTGTTAAACCAATGCCACCCAAATCGGGGTAAGTAACAAACATTTGTTTTACACTTTTTCGAAAATAATCGCGGGTAATAGGATTATCGATTTCATCAGTTATTCCGTACTTATCATTTGCTCCGTTTACGAAAATATTCCAGGTAACCACATAAAAATCAACGTTCCGACTTTTCCCATATGCCATTACTTTTTTCCAGAATTTAATTTTATCATCCATGGAAATTTTAATTAATGTTTCGGGATTCGCCAAAATCTCAGGTGAATCAAACCCTATTCCCTGGATACTGTAATATTCCTCCCAGTTAATCGACGAACGCTGTACGTCATCCAAAGCAACATCTTCGTAACCCGGCACTTTTACCATCGATGGGAAGGGGTGCAAACTCCACAATGAAATAAAATTGTAGCGATACCGTGCCAGATTATCGATGTACTCTTTCCAGAAATCGAAGTTCCACATTTCAGCAATGTTTTTTTGTGCAGCATCGCAAGGGTGGGTATAACTTGGTGTACGCACATCGAGCGGGATATTGAATTTCGTTCCACGCCGTTCCATGTATGGATTTTGATCTTGTTCGGTAATTCCATCAATACCTGAAATTTTTATTTGTTCGGCAACTTCCAGCCCTCCATACATTGCACCTGATTCGTGTGAAGCAATAATCTTAATTTGTCTGCCATCTTTAGTTATGCGAAACCCTTCGATTTTAATTGCTGCATTATCCGGCTGAATAGTAAAAACGATATTTGCATTAGCTGTTTCACCAGACTCAGACTGTTCACTCCTTTCAGCAATTGCTGTATTTATTTCATCAATTGCAAACTGAATTTTCTTACTTTCAAGCTCAGATGAGACCGTGATTTGTTGCCCTTTATCATTACAGCCCACTATAAAAATAAGGCATATAATAATGCTTAAAATTTGAAAAGGGTAGTTGTTTTTTTTTAAGTTCATTTTTCTTAGGTTTTAAGATTTAGTCAGATTTCAGGATTTCCGGCGAACGATAAAATAGGGGACATTTGTCAGATCCTCAGCTAATACCGGGAACAATGTTGCTTTAGAAGGAGTTGTTTCAATCTCGAAATAATATTGTAAAGGAAAACGTTTTGCAGTATATCCCGCTGGTATTTCTCCTTCATAAGTAATTCCATTTTGTTTTAATTTAACCCACTGCCAGCGCTCAGCTTGGTTTACATGTCGATAATGCAGTTTTATGCCATTCGCTTCTTTGCATTTTAAAGAAACGGGCAAGGCTTGTCCCGAATGGAAAATTTGTGACGGGACATGTTCTACCGATACTTTCGGACGGACAGGATTGTTCACTGCCCGACCTATTGCACGTTTGGTACTAGCTGGATCGAACGTTTTTTTAGGCTCCACCCCTTTTTTCAACCGCATTTTCAAATCGGCAATGTCGGTATCAAATTCAGAAATACGATCAATCCAATGACCCCGAATCTGATCTCCCTGTCTATCTCCATCACCATAGGAGATATCACTAACATATACCTTTTTGGCTCGTTCAGCCATTTTTGCCCAAACATCCCGCCCTGATTCGTATATAGCTATAGCTTTCTCTGCCGCTTCCCGGTCACCAGTCATTTCATAGATACGCCATAATACAGAGCAACGCAGCTTCGACGCAAAAAATAGTGCAAGTGCGCGTTGGATCAGTACATCTTCTTCCATGCGCCGGAAAGCTGGTTTCGATGCGGATCTATTTGCCTTCAGGCGTGCTTGGTCAAGATTTTCCAAAGCTTCTTGTGCGATCGATTCCATCCACATCGCCACTTCAAGCGGCATATATTTACCAGAAGCACGCTCTTCCACCAAAGCAGTACCGCATTCATCGCCTGACATAAACAATTGCGGATCGAACGGGCTCACATTGCCAAAGAGTATTGGCAGTCCCATTTCCCAATTAACAATCAACTTTCGTTGCGTATCAGCGATTGGTATATTGGTATAAATTTCAGGCCAATATTTCTGGCAGTCTGCCGATGGAGCATGTGCCAGTGTGAACAATGTCAGGACACGACTAACTGGCGCAATGGCCTTCTCCACAGCCAGAGCTGCAGATCCAAACTCTTGCCGTAGCGCCCGCCGCCAGATTTCCGGATCAGCATCTGGATTATAACCCAGCCGTCCCCAAAGACGATAAGTGTATCGGTATTTTTCGAAATCATATTGCGTATTAAGTGATTTATCTGAATAAGCACAACGACCACCCGGACTTCCGGAGCCTTGCCTCCCTTTGAAGGTCAGCGGTTCACATAATTCAATACCGGCAGCTCCGCATAATGACGCATTACGTCCGTAACCGGCAAAAGTTGCAGGATCCCCATTCAGCAAAAAGCGTTGCGTACCTGGCCAGATTCGAAAGACCACGTCCCAATTCCGGTTTTCGGCCAGTGTGTCGGCATAACCATAGCGGGTAAACTTGCGATTACCGACCAATACTCCTTCACCCGTGTCGGTAAATTTTTCCGGAGAAACCATTTCATGTTCCCTGATAGATGCCTGGTGATACGGCAACCCAAGATGTTCGCCGCAATATTTGGGAGAAATCACAACAGGCTGTTTCGTAGCCAAAGCCTTGGCCAGTGTGTCAGGCTCCATGTTTTTCGCATGCAAATCAATATTGCAACGCCTGCCGCATTCGGCAACCGCCTTGAACTGGATTTCCCAGAAGCTTTCAGACCCCTCGGGAATTCCACTTTCGTGATGAACACGAAATGTAACGCCACTAATGGTAGGGACTTCACGGAGTAATATGGCAAGGGCATTACGACAATAGTCTGGATGAGTCTCATCGGTTAGCCCCTCAATCGTATAGGTTGCGTTAGGGCTATCGACGCACTTATAAGCCAGTGTCCAGATACCTAACTGAAAAAGCAGTCCCCTTTTCGCCGTCTCTTCGCCTATAAATTTCAGCATCTCCAGATTTCGGTTACGTTCTTCCTCCGAAAGACCACTTGCTTGAACATCATATCCGGGCACATCAACAAAGAAAGGATAAGGAAACAACATGTAACCATCGACAATTCTACGAGCCAAATTGTAGCCCATACCCGTGGTGAAACTCATGCGGTTAATGCGCGAAAAGACGAGCATATCAAGATAGGAGCGCCAATAATCCTTGTCATAAAACCACGGTTTGTCTTCAAGTTCTGATGTAAAATGACGCATTACACTGCGGATGCGACTTGCTGGACGCTCG
Source organism: Bacteroidales bacterium (assembly GCA_023135955.1). GTDB lineage: Bacteria > Bacteroidota > Bacteroidia > Bacteroidales > JAGLSB01. The sequence continues at coordinate 8,611 of JAGLSB010000413.1, forward strand.
ATCAACGGTTGATCAAACTTTAGGGCAGATGAATCGGTTTCCAGACAATTCACTCTATCTGCCAATTCAGTCAAAGCATAAACCAATCCAAGTGCATCTGTTCCGGTAACTAGTAGAACTGAACGTTTACCGATTAGAGTTTGAACAATACAGAGTGATTCAGCCTCGGTGGGGGCGGCTATTTCTTGCCGGCTGAAAATGGTTTTGGCAATTTCAGCATTCATTCCACTCACCACTACACAAAAATCATCAGCATCTTCAAGCTTATTTACTATTTTAACGTTAGCTCCCTGTGCTTCGAGTGCTGTTTTCAATTTGCCAATTGCCCAGGTCGGTGGAACATCATTAGCCAATTTATCGTTGGGTAAAACACACAAAGAAATGCTCTCATTATTTGCAATAACGGATGCAATACCATTATTGGCTAACGCTGTTCCAAACGTGACAACTGTTGTTGTCTTTAAAAAATTGCGGCGAGATAAATTTCTTTTATTCATATTTTATTAATTTTTAAAACATGATATGTTCTATACTTTTTTACTATCCTTTAAAAACTTTGTGTGTTTTTATATAATCCGGGTCGATGTTTATGCCCAATCCAGACCCCAACGGAGCTTTAATAATACCATTTTCACATTTAAAAGAACCTGCCTTACTTTCGATAGGAATAATATTTCCGTTAGCATCT
>JAGLSB010000414.1 GCA_023135955.1 Bacteroidales bacterium
CCTATCTATACTATTATAAAAATGAATCTCAATTAAAAAAATCTGTTGATCTAAAGAAAAAAGGTGTTGCATATTTTAACCTTGATGTGGTTTATCATAATAACCCCGTGGATAATGTGACTTCTCTTTTTCAAGATTTTCACAATGGGAATCCTATTGACGGTGAACAACTGGTTACCCTTAATTACCGTTTAACTAATTTCAAATTAGCCCACGACTTATCCAAAAATCTAAGGCTTGTACATGGTGGTTCTTTGTTATATAAAAATTCCTATTATTATTTAAACACTAATGAATTCTTCCTGGGTGATGAAATAAACGGTATCAAACAAATACAATATTACGGGGGGCTTAACTATATTCCAATAGACGGACTTAATATAACAGGGGCCGTTCATTTTCTTAGATATTCCTTTCCTACATATTTAAGTGGTGGGAGTGGGATGGGTGGGATGGGTGGGATGGGGACCTCTTCTATATATCTCCCGGGATATAGTGGAAATTTTTTATCCAGCCGCATTTCTGCATATAAATATATCGGGCTTATAAATATTGGCGGGGGAATTTCATATTCAACATTGAATTATAAAAAACAATTACAAAAAGATTATCGGCTTGTTATTTATCCTTTGGGAAATTTGAATCTTTATACCGTAAGTACTGTTTTTCAAGTGTCCGATGAAGATGATTTAGATAAACAAAATTATACAAGCCTAAAACAGGAAGTTGGATTTAAGGCTCTTGGAAATATTTGGATGGAGGCTATGCTTCAATTTGGAGAAATTAAGAATTATACAGATCATAATGGCTTTTGTATATATAACGGTAATGACACACAAACGAGTCGTTTTGATTTTTCATTAATTCATACAGGCTTAAAATCAAACATTAGGCTTATGGCCTCTTATTTAGAGTATTATAATTATTATTTTGATCTGACTAATTATCGATCAAGCGAATTAAATAAAATAGAATCTAGTGGTTTAACATTTATTGGAGAAATATCATGGAAATTTTAAAAACAAAAAAAGCATTACTAATCATTCTGCTTGCTCTATCATCTTATGGATTAAATGCGCAAACTTTTGCGGAACAAGTAAAAGCGTTTCAGCAAAGCTACCTACTCGCTGCTTCTGGTAATTATCCCGAAGCAATTAACAGCCTTAAAGCTGTTTATAATGAGGACTCTTACGAAATCAATTTGCGCCTTGGTTACCTTAGTTATATGGCTGGGCGATTTACAGAATCAATTGCTTATTACAGTAAGGCAATAGACCTGATGCCATATTCGATTGAGGCTCGTTTGGGATTTGCCTATCCGGCTTCTGCTATCGGGAATTATAGTGTTGTACTTGAGCAATATGAAAAAATTCTGGAAATCAGTCCGAATAATAGTATAGTAATGCACCGGGTTGGGTTAATTTTCTATGGCCGGGAAGATTATATGAAAGCAGAAAAATATTTTGAAAAAGTTGTTAATATGTATCCGTTTGATTATGAGGCACTTACGATGTTGGCGTGGACAAAATTAAAATTGAATAAAACTCGTGAGGCAAAAGCTTTGTTTCAAAAAGCTTTATTGAATACTCCTAGCGGAAGTACAGCTACCGAAGGTCTGGAAATACTAGATTCAAAATAATTTGCCTGTTACATATCTAAGAATTTTTTCTGTGGACAAAACTATTGTACCTTAGTATTGCCTGTATGCATATATCTATACCTATACTATGTCCGATAATATTATTCGCTTTTCTATTCCTTATGAGAGCCTTGTTCGTGGAGAAGATATTAATTACATTTTTATAGAAGAGAATTGTAAATATTTGCGCATCCCCGTTAAAATAGGAATGGCTAATGATAAATATTTTTCTATTTTAGATCCTGAACAAAATATCCTGAAAGCAAATGTTGTAAAAGGTGCATATTTTATTAATGCTGCCATTGAAGGCTCAGAAGAAGAGTAGTATATTTGTATTTCAAAGATTATCATCATGGAAAAGAAAAACACTTCCTTATCATATTTAGTCACATTATTGGTAGTATTGGCTATTGCACTAATTGTTATCGGCTACCTGTTCTATACTCAGAAAAAAGAAAGCGAGATGGTCATTGCTAAACTGGAAGAATATTCCGGATTAATTGAGGCTCAAAAAGACACTCTTGAGACTGAGCTTAAGGGCATAATAGTTCAATATGATTCATTAATGACAGAAAATGATACGATGAACCTTAAGCTTGAAATGCAGCAGGATAAAATTGAGGGTTTATTGAAACTAAGGCTGAGTGATGCGCAAAAAATTAGAAAATATGAAAAAGAATTGGGTACTATTCGTGGTGTATTAAGATCCTATATTGTTCAGATAGACTCATTAAATACTCGAAATAAAGAGCTTACGGTAGAAAATATTTCGCTCCGTACTCAGTCGGCCAGGGTTATAAATATAAATCGTCAGCTTGCTGAAGATAAAGAAGAACTGATTAGTATTACCAAGGAAGCAAAAATTCTGGTTGCTGCAAATATTACCGGTGTGGGCTTGAATAAAAGAAGTAAAGAGCAAGATAGATTTAGTAAAGTTGTTAAAATTCGTATTGATTTCATCCTTCGAAAAAACAGTGTTAGTGAACCTGGTGCTAAAATGATCTATCTAAGACTTATTCGCCCCGATAATCTGGTCCTAAGTCCTCCCGAACCAGGTGTAGTGCTGGTAAATGGTGAAGAAATCCCATATTCTGCAAATCGTGAAGTAACTTATGAAAACAATGATGTGCCTGTTTCAATTTATTGGGACAATAACGGAGACCTTGTTGGAGGAAATTACATAATTGAATTGTATGAGGATGGTAAAATGATTGGCGAATCAGAATTTGCGCTTAAATAATCTGTTCTGGTTGCTGGATTCTTGTTGCTAGTTGCTGGTAAGAAAATAACAGCCTTAATTAATGATTAGACAAACCAGTAACCAGCATCCAGCATCCAACCCTACAATTGCATCATTTTTCTAAATTACATACCTTTACGGTTAATCCCTAATATATATCGCTATGAGAATAGGTATTATCATTGGCCGTATTGGTGGTGTTGACGGAGTAGCACTGGAAACAGAAAAGTGGATTGAAGTGTTAAAGCGTCTTGGTCATGAGGTCTTTATCATTTCTGGACAATTTCAGGAGCGTATGATTGATCTGAATACAGAAACCCTTGTCCCTGAAATGTCATTTCATTCACCCGAAAGCTTCTGGTCACAGAAAAAAGCCTTTTTCTTTCCAGAAACAGATCCTCAGGAACTTATCGAACATATAAACCTCTATTCCAAAGTTATTTATAAGCGTATTAAAAACTGGGCCACTGAAAAGAAAATTGATCTGTTTATTTCAGAAAACGCCTCTGCCCTGCCCTCTCATCTCGAAATGGGTATAGCTATTAAAAATGTTGTTTCTAAACTTGGAATACCAACAATTACCCACGACCACGATTTTGGTTGGGAAAGGGGAGACAGGTATAATTCTCCACATGAAGAAATAAATAAATTTATTGAAGAAGTATTTCCATTACGACTGCCGAATTCGGTTCATGGAGTCATAAATTCTAATGGCAAAAAAACCCTCAAAGAAAAATTTAACCGCGATTCTGTTGTTGTTCCAAATGTTATGGATTTTGATGTCCCGTTCGGGGAAAAAACTGATAAAAATAATTGCCTCCATCAGTATATGGGCTACAATTGCAAAAAAGATATTCTTCTTTTTCAAATTACCCGTATTGTAAGCAGGAAGGCCATAGAGGTTGCAATTGATTTGGTACATAAATTAGAAAATAAGAGGGTAAAACTGGTAATAACCGGAAGCGCTGCAGATGACGATGGGGAAAATTACTATAATAAACTAGTTAACCAAATTCACGATTTGAAAATGAGCAAACAGGTTCGTTTTGCCTCAGATTTATTTCATAATAAAGGTCTTTCCGGTGATAATGGTGAAGTGAAATTCTCACTTTCAGACGCCTATGCACAGGCAACAGCTTGTACCTATTTCAGTACTTATGAGGGTTTCGGAAATGCATTTGTAGAGGCCATACTTGCTAAAAGACCCATTTTTGTTAACAACTACAAACCCGTTTACTGGCCAGATATAGGAAGTAAAGGATTTAATGCTGTAATGTTGGAAGACAACGATCTTAACGATCAGAAGGTAGCCGAAATGAAAGAGGTAATATATAATCCGGAAAAAGCCAGAGAGGTTGCTGAGCACAATTTCGAATTGGGTAAAAAGCACTTTTCTTATACTGCCTTGGAAGAAAAGTTAGTAGAATTGATTAAAATGGCTAC
>JAGLSB010000415.1 GCA_023135955.1 Bacteroidales bacterium
TGTTTTCCAATATTTCTGGAAAGCCGGGTTATAGAATAGCCGGAGTTTTCCCATTTATTGTCATCTTTAATGTGCAGCATTCCAATGTTCCAGTTTCCAGCTGTTCCAGTAAATTTACCACCATATTTTATTGCTACTGGATTCCCAACAGAATCGAGGCCGATAGTACGGGAAAAGTAAGGAATCAATCTTTGACCATGAGGATTGCTCCTGTCGCCATTAATTCCAAAATCAAAATAATTGGATCCGTCGAGGAAAAAGTCTCTTTTTTCCGGAAAAAATAGATTGAATCTGGTAAGATTAATTTGCCTTGCGTCAACTTCTGTTTGGGCAAAATCGGTGTTTACTGTTACAGCAGCTTTTAAAGATGGAGTGATCTGGTAAAAAGCATCCAGCCCGGCCTCTTTATTAAACTTGGAATCTCCTTCCGCTTTTGAAATACCACCGGTCAGATAAGGAACAATGTCGAGGCCAACTCCTTGACTAATTCCCTTCAGATTTGTTAATTTTCCTCCATCTGATACCTGAAACCTTTCGGCATCAAGACTTGTAATCGGCCAGTAAGCCGATTCAGATTTTGTTTTGATATGCCGTATCAGTTTTAATCCCCAGGTTTCCTCCCCTTCCATAAATCCAAGTGTTTTAAAAGGAATAATAACTTCAGCATCCCAACCTTTTTCATGAATCTTTGCCTTTCCATCCCAAAGTCCGTCCCAGGATTTATTAAATGCACGTCCGTTCTCACTCACCAAAGCATCGCCGATACATCCTCTTGGTCCGACCTGAAACCAATAACCTGTTCTTCCATTGTTATAAGTATCCAAAATAAATTGCACCCTATCATCATGCGCCAGACTTACGTCGCGAGCGAGTTCTTTTGCGGTAATAGTTTCAGGATCCTGGTAACAACGAAAGCCAATATAAAGATTGTTTTTATCATAGCGGAAATAGAATTCAGTTTTTTCAGAAACTTTTTCACCGGCGTAGGGTTCCCTTTGAATAAAATCGGTGACAGGCACTGTATTTTCCCACATTTCTTCATTTACAATTCCATCAAATGTAATAGGGATATCAGTAAAAACCGCTTTTACTTCAGGTTGGGCATTGATGTTTTTAAGAGAAAATGACGACAACAGTAGTAGAATACCATATTTTAAAGACATAATTAATTTTATTAGGGAGGCGAATATAAAAAAAAAATAGTTATTCCACTGTATTAGACAATTCACATTCAGAAACATTTCAGATATTTAAATATATATTCGTCGAACGAAAAAAGAGACAGCATGTTAGCCTGAAAAGAACACTCCGTCCCGTAAATAAATCGATAGGGCTAATGGAGAATATATTGACAATTTTTTTATTATCAGGTAAAGTCTTTAATTTTCAAGCATGAAAACAATTAAAATCATTACCGCCCTAACAATTATGGTTTTTATCCCTTTTATTAGTTACTTATCCTCATTAAAGTTTT
>JAGLSB010000416.1 GCA_023135955.1 Bacteroidales bacterium
AAATTCGGAGGGAATGTTGTAATGACCAGTAGGGAACATGGGAGTGGTACCGACAGGTGTAGGGAAGCAATGGAGTCTATACAGAAAGGAACAGGAATTAATATTGATGTAATAATTAATATTCAGGGTGATGAACCTTTTATTGAAAGTCGTCAGATTGAAACTTTAATATCATGTTTCGAGGATGATAAAACAGAAATTGCAACTTTAGTAAAATCAATCGATAATGAAGGAGATATTTTTGATGAAAACAAGCCAAAAGTTACGTTTGACATCGATAATATGGCCCTAATGTTCAGTCGGTCCCCTATTCCCTTTGTAAGGGGCAGAAAGAGAAAAGACTGGCTATCCTATCATAAATTTTATCGGCATATTGGCATTTATGCTTATCGCCGGGAAGTGTTACAAAAGATTAGCTCTCTTCAGCCAGGAAAACTTGAAGGTGCAGAGTCGCTTGAGCAGTTGAGATGGCTCGAAAATGGATTCACTATTAGAGTGAAGGAAACTGAATACGATTCAATTGGGATTGACACACCTGAGGACCTTCAGATAGCATTGAGATCTATCAAAACCTAGAAGAATCAGGACAGAAATATTTTGGGAAAAGCAGATTTGTTTATATAAACTTAACAGTCAGTTTATAAAGAGAAAATTCATCATCAATAGGTTCAAATTTATATTGAATAGGGTTTCCTGAAATTTTGGCCATTTCTATTAATCCTAGTCCTGCGCCTCCTTTTTCAGTAAAATGACCATTAGAAATTGTTTGACGATATAAAAGTTTTAGCTCTGCTTGTGTAGTATTGTTAATTTTTTCAATTTTCTTTCCTAGCACAAGAGAGTCTCCATTTTTAATAGGATTTGTGGAATTAATAAAATAAGCACCCCCTTCACGATCAATTCTGAAAGTGGGAATAATATTTTTAGAAATATATTGATTATCCTTATACTGATCGCTATTCTTATAAATATTTTCAAGCACTTCAATCATTACAGACAGCATTCTTTTATAGAGAAATAATTCGACCCCCTTATCCACCATTCTTAATTTTAAGATGTTAATAAGACGACCAATAGTATTAAATGTCACGTGGCCCCTGTATTCTAAAATATTTTCCGGTTTTTGCATATTTCCGGTAAAATTTATATTGTGCTTTCGTAAGCTTGATCTATTGAAAGCGGTCCATTTTTGTAGGCATTTACTGCCAGCTCATCGCATCTTTCATTCTCGGGAATATTAGCATGACCTTTAACCCAGTTTATTTCTACGTTATGTTTTCTGTAAAGAACTAAAAACCTTATCCATAAATCGGAATTTTTTTTCTTTTTAAAAGAATTCTTTTCCCATTTCAGAAGCCAGCCTTGATTTACAGCTTCAGAAACATATTTAGAATCGGTATAAAATTTTACTTTAGCTTTTTCCCACTTGATAGCTTCAAGTCCCCTGATAACTGCAAGTAACTCCATCCTGTTATTTGTTGTATGCCGAAATCCTTCAGAAATTTCCTTGCGATGTTTACCCAACATCATAACAACACCTAATCCACCAGGTCCGGGATTTCCGCTTGCTCCTCCATCGGTATATATAGTAATAACAGGTTCCAAACTTTTTGCAAAAACCGAAGAGTCATCAGTAAAAC
>JAGLSB010000417.1 GCA_023135955.1 Bacteroidales bacterium
CAGTTGTACCCATTCTTGAGTTTGACCAACGGGGATATTGACTAAATGCGGCACTTTTCCATGGATTTTCAGGACTTTCCAGCAAAGGTTTAAGACTCATACCATCAAGTCCATTTGGTGGAATTATTCCTAATAAATCAGCAACAGTAGGAAACACATCAACAGATTCAACTATATGAGAGCATTTAATTCCCCCAGGCATACCCGGAACATCAATTATCAGTGGTGTTCTTACATCAATTTCAAAATTAGTATGTTTACACCAGTCTCCATATTCACCTAACTTAAATCCATGATCACTCCATAATATTATAATTGTATTGTCCCTAAGACCAAGCTCATCAAGTTTATTAATTACTTTTCCGATCTGCGCATCAATATAGGAAACGCAGGCCCAGTAACCATGAATTAATTCTTTTGCTTGTTCTTCTAATATATCCCCGGTTTTAGGAATTCCAAAATAGCTTCTGAGTTCTTGCCATTCAGTTGTAGAAAAATTACCTAACCCTTCAGGGGTATTTATTGTGTAGGGTGTAATATTATCCCTGTTATATAAATTCCAATATTTTTCAGGAGCTGTAAAAGGAAGATGAGGCTTTTTAAATCCTACTGCAAGAAAAAACGGCATATCCTTGTATTCTTCGAGCTTTTCGATTGCCTTGTCTGCTGTTACTCCATCCTGATACCAATTGTCAGCAACATCCTCATTCTCGGTTGGGGGGCCAAATAAAGTTTTACCATCAAGTCCGTAATCTACCGGAGATGAGTTCAGATGTCCCTGATAAAACCATGTCCCATCATTACTTCCTGGTCTCCATGCGGCTTCGGTCCATGCATTAGGGTCATCATCCTGATGATGATATACTTTACCCAACGAGATAGTATTGTATCCTGCATCTTTAATATTTCTTGGCATTGATACAACCGAAGGGGCTTCTACTTTAAGTTTATCAGTAAGGTCGTAAATTCCTGTAGTTGAAGGGCGCAATCCTGATAGCATACTTATTCTACTAGGGGTACATATAGCTTGTTGAGAATAAGCATTTGTGAACAACATTCCCTCATTTGCAAGCTTATCGATATTTGGAGTAATTATATTTGAACTACCATAACAATTAAGCTCTGGACGTAAATCGTCAATCGAAATAAAAAGTACATTCTTTTTTGTGTCTTGAGATGAGCTATTTTCTTGTAATGAATTCATTGAAACAGACTCATTATATACATTTTTACCTCTTTTTTGAGCACTTATACTTATCGAATTAAGCAACGATAAATACAGAAGAAAATGTTTCATAGATTTATTTTAAAATAATTCAATTAAATAGATAAATGTAAAACAAACAATTTAGTTTTATCATATATCAATAGGTGCGGAAAGTTTTGAAACCTGCCCACTATTATTTACAGCGCGTACAAAAACTTGTACTTTAACACCTTGCGAATAATTAATTACAGTGGTATTACTTTTGACAACTTCAATTATTTCATCATTTAGAATGATTTGATATCCTACAACTCCTTTGTTGTATATCGATGGAGTCCAGGATAGTTTTACCCGATTAGAGGATAACAATTCTGCCCTTAAGTTTCGGGGGGCAAATGAAGCTTTCTCCGGGTAATGCCTGTATAAATCTGAATTTGAAAGTATTCCCTCCATCTCGGGAGGAATCTTATTGAAGGTAGTAGTTTTATCCAAAGTATGGAGATTTGCCCACAATACCGGTGCCGGGTAATCAAGGATAAAATCTTCTTGTTCTGTTAACCATGCTTTTAGTCTTTCTGACATCTCATTTTTTATAGAATCAAAATCAGCCCTATCAGCTAGATTATTCTTTTCCCAGGGATCATTCTGCACATCGTATAATTCTTCAAAAGGTTTTTCAGGTTGCCAATTTGCACCTTGCCTTATGAAAATATTAACTGCCTGGTCAGTTCCAAGATTATTGTTTAGAGCATCTTGTGCATTTGTATTCATAATATACTTGTACTTCTCGCCCCTTATCATTCTGCTTGGGAATATATAGGTGTGTTGTGTATTTTGCTTGTGGGCCACTCCATAAACGTAATCATGGTGACTATCTTTTTCTCCCCTTAAAACCGGCAAAAAACTTTTACCATCGATATCAGAAGGAGTTTCTCCCCCGGCTATTTCTAAAAATGTAGGTAAAATATCGGTCATGTGAACCATTGCATTGGAAATTGAACCAGCCTTTACTTTTCCAGGCCAACGTACTATCATTGGTATTCTAAGACCAGCTTCGCTAACTGTAAATTTTCCATTAATACCATGGTCCGAAGAATAAACGAAAACAGTATTTTCGCTTTTATCATCAGTATCAATCATATTGAGTATTACCGATAACATATAGTTGTCGGTCTTTATATTTTCATAGTATCCAACACGCCAATTTGCATTATTTGTATAAGGAAGAGGATAGATATCTTGATGGTTGTAACTAGTAGATTTTGGATATGGACCATGCGGATAATGCGATGTTATGAACATACAAAATGGCCTTGTAACTGTATCCAGGTAGTTTTGTATCTTCTTTAAGGGAATACCTGAATGAGGTCCTATGCTATCGTTAGGTTCATCTTCAAAATAATAGGTCCAGTCAAATACCTTGTCAGGCCCTACATGAGATTTTCCTGCAAGGATAACATCGTACCCTAAAGCCTTTAGATAATGAGTAATGCTTTTTGTTTGTTCATATGTGCTATAATGATTTACATAGCACCCATTTTTTAGCGGATATTTGCCTGTATATAATTGTGAACGGCTCGGTGAACAGATTGCCTGAGCTGTAAAAGCCCGATTGAACTTCATTCCTTCGCTGGCAAGTTTGTCAACAGCGGGAGTATGAACCATTGGATTACCATAACATCCATAATCCAGCATATCTTGATCATCAGCAAGATAAAAGACAAAATTTGGTTGTTGAGCTATAGCTTCAATTGGGTTAAAAGACAGTTCAAGGAAAGAAAGTAATACAATCGTTATGTTTTTTAATCTATCCATTAGTTTCGCTACACATTTTATCATTACAATTACCATTACTTCAATGGCAAAATTCAATAACCAGAATTTGGTTTATATATGTAATTGAAAATCAGAAAAGAGGTTATTATTAACATAATAACCTCTTTTCAGTATATAAAAATTCTATCTAGTTTTTAATGACTTTAACAGTTGAAATTTCGTCACCTACTTTAAGTCTCAAGAAGTATACTCCATTGTTCAAATAGTCAAGATTATTAATACTTGTTATGCCATTTGATTCCTGGATATGTAATACTCTAATACCAATAGAATTGAACATACTTACATCAACTATATTTTGTTCAGATTCAAACCTGATAAATCTATTAAATACGGTTGGGTAAATATTTACATTTAACTGTTTTTCGTCAATGCTTGTTTGATCAACAGCCAGGGCCGGAGTAAGATTGATTTTACCAAATTGTTTCCTATTATTAGCAGTAAGTCCTTTTCCTCCGTCCAGGGCATCAGGAATAGAATTCCAGGAGATACCTCCTGAACGAACTCCACCAACACCGGAACCATCAGAATCGCCGTATGTAAGTTCAAATAATATTGACTTCAAATCGCCGAGTCTGATAGGTTTAGCAACTGCAGTTCCAATAAATAATTTATCGAACGAATAAAAAGCTTCAAATGTAACTCCGCCATCTTTTGTTGCAAAAGCATAGTCATAATAACCATTTAATGAAGTATTTGTAGTACCATTCACCCATCCTTGTCCACCACCGGTAGCATAAGTGCTCCTACCTGACCAGAAATCTCCAGCATTTATATTTGAGCGCATCTGGAAAGTTGTATTTACATAGTCGGAGCTTGCTTTTAAGTTCTCGATCCAATCAGCCTCTGGCACGTGGAAGAACATTTCTATATTATCATAAGTATGAGCATTGCCGTTTAGATGCAAATCTGCAGAATCTGTATGAATTACATCATCAGTAATATCTGCATATACATAAATTCCGGCTTCGGACCATAATACTTTAAAAGCCGCACTTAAATCATCTGCAGCAGGATTATTTGTATAATAATCAGGCTCATTATTAACATCGTTAAAATAATTTGTTGCATTAGTTTCAGTAATAGCCAACCATGATTCTTCATTGGCTACACCATCAATTGTTAATGTCTCAAGAACAAATTTCACATCCAGTTCAAGAGTTTGCTCTGTACCTTCCAAAGATACATTAAAAGTCTGCTCAACAATTGCAGGATTATACGTATCGTCACCTGCCTGATAAGCTCTTAGAGTAACTGTACCTATTTCTCCAGTAAGAGTAACTGTACCATCGGCAAATGTAGCCGGACCAGAAACTACTGTAATAACAACAGGTAAATCTGAACTGGCAGTGGCAGATACTGTAAATGGAGCATCGTTTGATATTTTATCTTCAACCTGTGTAAAATCAATAGTCTGAGCTTGTTTTGCAGTATTATAATGAGGGTTAACCACTACAATACTATCAACAAAATAATCGCTAGAATCTATCCACCAAATCTTCAGTAGCGCATCTCCCGATACACCGGCTGTAAATTGATGAGTATATTTTGTCCATTCTGTAGTAAGAGCTCTTTTCCCAGTATACTTTTGACCTAAATCAGAACCCCATACAATCTGCATTTGGGCACCTTCAACAGTACTTTTTGCCAACCAGGCAACATGATAAGTTGAATCTTTTATTATACCGAATTCCGTTGAAAGCGATTGAATATCCCAGTTTACACTTCCAACCGTATCAACATCGATCTTCATATGGTTAACACCTTCAGGAGAGTTCGAAGTTTCAAGTGAAAATGATGTTACGGCACCATTTTCTACTTTTGATAAATTTTCCCAGCCTGTTAATCCTTCCTCAAAACCACCATTAAACAGCAGATTTTGATCAAATGTTGAATTTATAACATCAAATGATTGCTCAACATCAGGAGCTGCAGCATAGGTTTCATCACCAGCCTGAGAAGCTCTAATAGTTACAGTTCCCATAACTCCATCAAGAGTAACCGTGTCATTAGACATAGTTGCCGGACCGGAAACTACCGAAAATGTCACAGGTAAACCTGAAGTCGCAGTAGCTGATACTTTAAAAGGGGCCTCTGTTTTAAACTTATTTTCCAAAGCCTGAAAATCAATAGTTTGAGAATCTTTCGGAACATCAGTAACAGTAAATGATTGTTCAACATCCGGGGCAGCATTATAAGTATCATCACCTGCCTGAGAAGCGCTGATTGTAACCGTTCCGGTCGCTCCCGTAAGGGTAACAGTATTACCATCGATAGTTGCCGGACCTGAAACAACTGTTAAAGTAACAGGTAATCCTGAACTGGAAGTAGCTGTAACTGTAAATGACGCATCTGAAGTAAGTTTATCCTCTATTGCTGGAAAATCAATGGTTTGATCTTCTTTAGCACTATAGAAAGGATCTACCACAACAATATTATCAATTTCATAGGCAGCAGAGTCGGGAAACCAAAACTTAATATAAGCATCTGCAAAACTCTCCGTAACAGTAAAGTACCATGAATATTCATCCCATTCGCTTGTCAAGGTTTTAAACGCACCATAAGATTGTCCGCTACCCTGAAGCACAACTCTAAATTGGGAAGTGGCGACATCACTCTTAGCTAAGCATACAACTTTATATTGAGCATCTTGTACAATTTCAAAATGCGATGACCACATTTGGACATCCCAAGCATTTGAACCTGCAGTATCGACATCAACCATCAAATAGTTTTGGCCTTCGGGAGCGCCAGTTGTCATTAGAGAATAAGCTCCTCTGGCGCCATTCCCTTCATTTAGCATGGTGGTCCAGTCAGATAAATCTGCGCTCTCGAAATCTCCGTTTACTATCAGATTCTGAGCGCCTGCATTAATTGTACTAAAGGCTATAAGTACAAATACCGCAGTTAATAATTTTAGTAGATTTCTCATAATTGTCATTTTTTTGTTAAAAATTAGTTATTCAATAATAAATTAATTTAGAATTATTGTAAATGATTCAAAGACAACATCTCTGTCGCGTACGACCAGTGTATCATTTACCTGATGAGATTCGTTATTTATTGTATCATGGAATGAGTAATCCAGATAAATTGCATTTCTGGAATTTCCTCCCCATTCTTCAACTCCTTTAACAAACTTTCCTGTACCATTAACCTGAAATTGCGACGCACTTGTACTTGAAACGACACAATTTAGATCACTATCAAAAGTTAGCTCCATATGTATATCACCCGGACTTGTTGAGTCGCCCCTACGAACCCGATTTGATAATACAACACTGTTTCTACCTGAAATAGCAACACGAATAAGTTCATCTTGCTCAACATATTCGGCATGATAAACATTAGTTGTGATATTATTTACCGAATCAGTTAAAATATCTGTTCCACGGCGCAAATAATTTCCATGGTACTCATTAATAAATTTAATACCGAAAAGCGTATAATCTTTAGGTTCGGTTTTCCAATCGGCAATGGATGTCCGAACCGGGTCTACTACACCGTCGGCTGGTAACCCTGATAAGATTGAGTCAATGTTTTCGACCTGCGTTAAAAGTAAAGGAATCACATAATTAACAGAATCTCTTTCGGTCACGAAGGATAAAGAATCGGTAAAAAAAGCATCGGCAAGCTGCACTGTAATAACTGCTTTTGTTGAGCCTTCCGGTATTGTAACCGGAGAGGGTGTTTCAAGCTGGTAATATTGTGCCGGTAGAGCAACAACATTAGATACATTATCCAGCAGGCTTTCGTCAACTGTGTAATGAACTTGTCGGACATCGTTGTTGTTATACATTCCTGCTAAAACAGCTCCAATTTCAAACCTATGATTGTTGTCGCTATCATTATAGCCCTGATCATAATCTCCGAGTATAAGTGTTCGAACAGGAGTTTGATATGGAAAATAGCATGCTGTGTAATCAAAATCTTTATATTCCCAGTCCTGGTTTTCACAAGACCATGAAATAAACATTATTATTGCAAGAGCTTTATAAAATATTTTCATCACTTTAGTTTCTTTATTATTCTACCACCCCTGGTTTTGCTCCAGGTTTGAATATTTTAAAATTTCGCTATTTGGTATTGGCATGTAAACTGAATTCACATTGAAAATTCTATCCTCAACGTCGATTCGGCTATACATGCTACCATCGTAATATATACCATTTACAGTACCATTTAAGTTTTCGTTCCAACGCCTTAAATCCCAGAATCTGAAACCTTCGAAGCATAACTCTATCCTGCGCTCATTTCGTATCAATTCACGCATATCTTCCTGACTTACTATTGTTTGCAGATAAACCTCGGGATTAATAATATTCGCTCTGTTTCGCAAAGCCAGAATTACATCGTAAGCAGAAATTCCACCTACCTGATGGTTTGGTCCGCCAATTTCGTTTGCACTTTCGGCAAGAATCAGAAAAAGCTCTGTATACCTAAGGAAACTCTTAATTTGTAGTTGGTTAACAGTGGAACCATCGTTATTAATGGTAACATCCGGCCTTAATAGTTTTTTTAAATAATAGCCCGTTCTAGTGGACTTTTCAGCAATAGAATCAATTCTATCAATGCCTGCGCCAAATCCGGTATTAATAACATTCCCACCAAAAGTTCCACCATTATAAAGAATGTACATTTTAAGTCTTGGATCCCTTGAAAGATATGGATATGCAGCTATATACCATGAATTATCATTTTCGATCGGAATACCATTGGCCATAGGAAATGCATCCACAAGGTTTTGAGAGGGATTAATTTTTCCTTTTCCATTTAACGATGGAGGAAAGTTCTCAACTTCTTGGTATGAGCTTGTTGAAGTAATGGAACCTCGCCATAAAATTTCTGAAAGATATGCATCAGAATCTTCGTTGTAAAATTCCGAGCCAGTTATATCCAAACTTCCAACTCCGCCATTATCATTTATAAGTTCGGCGGCTAATTCAGCGGCCTGTTGATAATATGTAGGATCATTCAAAAAAGCTGGGCTTGCGGCAAATAAGGCTACTCTCGCTTTGAGAGCTTTAATAATCCTGCCTGATATTCTTAAATTATTCTGGTCTCCAAATGCTTTTAGATAAATATTTGGATCAATTTCAGCATACTTTTCGTCAATATCATCAGGATTATTTGAGTAATCCATTGGAAGCAGATTTAGTGCTTCATCGAAATCCTTATTAATCTTGTCTATTGTTTCAGTGAATGAAAGACGAGGAACATTAAAATCGCCATCCGGACTAATAAACTCTTCGTAATAAGGCACTCCGAGTAATTCTCCAGATTCGCCTAACCCTGCATGTCCTTCTAAAACATAAAAGTGAAATAAGGCTCTTAATCCTAAAGCTTCGCCTTTTATTCTGTTTTTTATAAGTTCATTTATCAAAGAGTCTCTGTTCCACTCAACAATATCTACTGTGGATAGAAAATTGTTTAGATAAAAAACACTTTCGTATTTGCTCCATCTGCTTGCAGGATTATATCTAGAAGTAAGCTCACCTGTTGACATTCGTCGATAACCATTTGATAACCTGTTAATAACAGCATCATCTGTAGCTACTTCAGAAAACGAATAAGGCCCTATAATATCGGTGTATGCATTCAGCAGTAAACCCTCAGCAAAACCAGGTGATTCCTCTAAATATTCAAGCCCTAAATTGTTTTCGTTAATTGGCTCCAGCATTTCCTCACAGGAAATAATAAAAATAATTAGGGTCAAAAAGAGTATTCTTCTAATATGTTTTTCCATTACAATAATCTTTTATAAAGTTGTTCGTAAGCCAACGGTAAAACTTCTGTATTGTGGTGAACTACCTATATTTAATTGTCTGATTTCAACATTTTCAGCTAATTCTAATAAGTTTGTAGCCGATATATTTATGCTCAGGTTTTTCATCCGAATTTTATCACATATTCTTTTGCTAAATGAATATGATAATTGAGTACGGGCAATTTTAAAAAAGGAATTATTATACATCCAAAAAGTCGATGTTCTATAATTATTACTGTTATTTGATGCTGATAGTCTTGGATATTTTGCTTGTTCGGCTGTTTCGGGGGTCCACCTTTCTTTAGCGATAACTGAATATTTATCGTTTCCGTCGATCCAGTAATAGTTATTTGTTATATTAGAATTACCACCATACTGCCCAACTCCCAGAACAAACAGATTAAATCCTTTATAACCAACATTTATATTAAAGCTATATGTCCATGGATTATTCCATTTACCAATCATTATTTTATCATCATCATCTATGATATTATCATTATTCTGATCTATATACTTAATATCTCCAGGACGACTATCTCCAAATGAAGGTTTTGGTTGTCCACTGCTTAAGGTTCCATCAGGATTAAAATCAGAGGTAGAATAAAATCCATCATCCTCCAGTCCAAAAATAGCATCAACAGGCTTGCCTTCTTTATTCTGATATTCGTATAGATTTACTTCATCGAATACAGTCCTTTCTGTTTTTGTATATAAAATATTTGATCCAACTGAAATATCAATAGAGCCTATCTTTCGCTTATAATTTATCCCCAACTCAAAGCCCTGGAATTTCTCGGCATTATAATTGTCATAAGGCTTAAAGTTGTCGTAGAATGAAGGATACTGTGTGGTAGGTGCTGTAACAATATCAACAATATGAGAATTAAATGCATTAAATTCTACCCAAAGCTGATTCATAATTAGTGCTTCAAAACCCAGGTTTATATCTTTCCTTTTTTCAAATGAAAGTTCTGGATTTGCTCCTTGTACTAACTGGGTTATTTTATTATTATATTGATCAGCCCAGTTAAAATAGCCTCCCGGATTTTGATAAATTTGTTCATAAATAAAATAATCAGTAATACTTAAATCTGAATTAACAATTCCGGTCGATGCCCTTAATTTTAAGTAATCTATCTGACTAATATTTTCTATAAAAATTTCTTCAGATAAAACATATGCTAAACCCAGAGTTGGAGAAAATGCTCCTCTGTTATTTTCCGGCAACTTAATAGAATAGACGTATGCTGAACTAAAATCTGCCAATAGTTTGTCCTGAAACATATAAGAAACCTGTAGTCCCAGGTGTGAATTTTTATCTTTTTGGGAATTGTTTAGAAACATTGTTGAGTTAGTGTAACCTATTAAAGAAGTATTTAGGTTATGATCTTCGCCAAACGTTCCTGAATAATTTAATAGGCCATAAAACCCATATCGTGAAATAAAATCACGTGTAGAAACATTTTCCGATAAATCTTTCTGATCAACTCCAAACTTTTGCAAAGCAATAATTTTATTCCCTTCCCATGTTGGTTCATATACGGCATAATCATTATTGATGGAAATTGTATATGCATCATAAAAATCAAAGCTTAAATATGTTTGTGCGGAAAGGCCCTTTAATAATCCCCCCAGATCAAAATCAATATTATTATTAAATTGTGTAGTTCGGAACATATATTTCCTATAGCCACCACCCAAAATATTTGCGACAGGGGCATTGGTATTATAAGCCTGAGTTGAGCCCAGTAAATAGTCCTCAAAGGTATTTGCAGCTATTAATTGCCCGGCTAATTCAGGATTTACTAATGAATCAACAAGATATACAGGAATTAGTGGTGCATAACCATTCGGTTTAAATTGCTCCCCCTGGTTGATAGCATTTACATGAGCTACCCTATTTGTATTTACAACAGAGAAAACTCCGACACTACTTTTAATAAATTTATTTACCCGGAAATTAATATTCCCTCTGAAATTAAACCTGTTTACACCCCTGTTAGCTTCGGGATTTAGTTTTTCCAGAGAGCCATCCGCATTCCATCCCATATTCACATAATACCGAGCATCTGAAATACCTCCGGAAAACTGCGCAATAACATCAGTTGATTGATTGTATTTTTTCAAATATTCGTTTGAATATAAATCAACATCCGAGTATTTATATGGATTTATATCTGGTCGGTAATTTTCAATATCCTCAGCTGAGTATACCGGAGCCAAACCATCATTTGCTCTGGCTTCGTTAAAAAGTTGCATATATTCTACAGAACCAACATACTGAGGTAAAGCAATTGGCTTTCTAATACTTTGATTGATGGTTATTTTAGCTGTTTTCTCTGATGCCTTTCCTGATTTTGTTGTAATAATTATAGCTCCATTTCTACCCTGGGTACCATATAGTGCAATAGCATTGGCATCTTTTAACACTGTTATTTGTTCAATTTCATCCATGTTCAGATGATCTATATTTCTACCGGGAATCCCATCAACAACAAGTAAGGCATTACCAATACCCCTAATATTATCACTACCTCTTACTCCCAAAATCTTTCCTTCAATTGCTGAACGTACCCATTGTGAATTATCCTGATGGCTAAATTCATCAGGCTTTATGGAGGATACAGCTCCTACAACTTCTGTCTTTTTAATAGTTTTAAACCCAATATTTACATAGTCGTTTTCATTGTAAATATCAGAATCCTGATTTTCTACTATAGTATCATTAACAATCTCCTCATTATCCTTAATTGTCTGAGCATGTGCCAGGTTTAAACCAAAGGTGAAGGTTAATAATCCTGCTATTAACAGATTAATATTTGAATGTGTTTTTTTCATCTGATCATTATTTTCTATCAATTCAGGCTATACTTTGTTTTACCATCCTGGATTCTGCTCAAATCCTTCAAAAAATTCTGTCTGATCTTGTTCAAAAGGAAGCCAAAAATGTTTTGGGTACTCACAAACGCGTTCTTCAATGATAACTTCCTGAAAGTATGAATGTGCCGCATCAAATTCAAGAGCCACTTTCTGTTTATATTTATCAAGGTGTGCAAGGCTCCAACGACGAATATCAACCCACCTGTGAGCTTCCCAACTTAATTCAACAGCACGTTCTCTCCTAATCTCATCCATAAATCCGTTGAAATCACTCAGGTATTGAACATCTACATGTGGTATTCCGGTACGGTCCCTTAATAAGTTAATGGCACCTTCGGCAGATAAAGCATATGAGCCAGGTGCTGCTGTTGCACCATAAGCAACATGTGCTGCTTCAGCATACATCAAATAAACATCAGTTAATCTCATGTGTAGTCTCCAGGCCACCACACTGTTTACTTTGTCATATTTGTTAAATTCAATTGGATAATATTTCTTACAGATATAACCGGTATTTGAGGCAGCTTCAATACCACCCGGGAAACGATGCTCACCACCTACAAATAGCTTTGCAGTCTGATCCACTGCAGGTACTCCGGCCGTATTTGATACCAAAGGATCTCCATCAACAGTTACCCAGGCATAAAAACGCGGGTCTCTTCCTGAAAATGGATTGTTAGGATCGTATAAAGGACTGTCTTCACATGATAATCCATCTGCCATTCCAAAATTTGAATGAATATAATTATGTGTTGGACTCATTACATGTCCTGCAGAACCAGCATTATCGATCAATGCGAACATGGCTGGTATTTGCCTCGAAGTATATATGGATGCTGATGGATTATTAAAAATAAACTCTGTACCACCCGGCCATTTTTTAGCCCCACCAACCGTATAAAAAACATCATTATAGTTAATAAAGGGCTGTAATGAATAATAACTTTCATCTGTTAATTTTAGCACTTCTGCAAAGGCGTCTGTAGCCTGCTGGCACAGCTCAACATTATATGCGTATGTGTTTGAATTTCCCTGCATCAAAGGACTAGCTGCCAGTAAAAGGTTTTTACCTTTAAAAGCATAAGCAGCTCCTTTTGTAACTCTTCCCATATTTTCACCCAAAGTTTTTTGTCCTGCAGGGTGCTCATCCCAGTCATTTGGAAGTAACTCAGCTGCCCATGCAAAATCGGCATCTGCCTTTAATGCACATTCTTCATATGTAGCAGGTCTTACAAAATCTTTAGTATCCTCCCCTGACAAAACTTTATCTACATATGGTATTCGCCCCCAGAATTTCATTATTTCATGATGAAAGAAAGCCCTGAAGAAATAGGCCTGTCCTAAAATTAACTCTCTCTCGGCCTGAGTTGCATCAACCATTAATTGTTGATTTTCAATGGCATCAATTGTTATATTTGCCTTTCGTATTGCTTCCCAACCTTCCCAGATACCAGGTCGGTTAAAAGCATTGTTAACGGAACTACCTGTTGTAGTACCACCATCATTGCGCCCTGCAAAATAGTTAAACTTATTATCATACCAGAAACGGAATGTTCCCATATCAATGTAATGATCCATCAGATAGGTTGTTCTGCCATCAGAATCATCCCCCAGACAGAAAAATGTTTGATAATGACCACCCAGAGCATAATCAACAATGTACATGTACATTTCTTCAACAAATCCTTGAGCATTTTGAAAATCCTTAAATACTTCATTAATTGTCAAATCGGACTCCGGGGCTTTATCTAAGTAATCCTCACAACTGAACGAGAAAGCCAGGAATGTAATAATCGATATATTTATAATTAGTGATTTCATTTTTTAGCTAATTAGAAATTTAAGTTGAACCCAAAATTTATTCTCTTAAGTGTAGGGTAATTGCCCCTGAATGAAGATTGAGTCACATTTCCTCCATTAAATTCCCTGTCATCTGGCAGATCAGTCCATAGATACAGGTTGTTCCCATTGACAAATATCCTAAGTTGATCTACGCCTGATTTTTTCAGTAATGCCTTAGGAATACTGTATGCAAGTTCAATTGTTTTCAGCCTTACAAGAGAGGCATCATAATAGTTCTCGTTATTATTTGTACTGGCTTCATTTAATGAATATGGAGATAAAGTCCAGGAACCGGAAGGATTATTAACTGACCAATAATCCAGAGAATGGTCGAAATAGGTTAAATGTTGATTCTGAAAATTTCTGGTCTGATAAAATCGCGTTGCATTCTGAGCTCCGTATAAATCAACTGAAAAGCTAAATCCCTTGTAGTCAGTACCTATACTTAAGAACCATGTTTTTTGAGGTCGGTTACTATATCCGTAAGGAGCATTATCAAATGCTGATTGAAAATCACCATCAGCATTATAATCCATCATATCATAATAACCAGGGCGCCTTGCATATTGACCATCTACGAGGGGCACAGACATATAAATATCATCCCAACTTGTTAAAATATCACCCGGAATTGGTGCTTTATTTGATGATATAGGGAAACCTTCTTCTTTTAAATAATCAGCTCTCAAAAACGGATCCTCTTTAGAAATAATTTTATCTACTGCGTAGGTATACGAAAATGTAGTCCATAATCTCAATCCATTTCCAAATTTATAATCTTCTTTCAATATTAATTCCATACCTTTCACATCTACCTCACCTGAATTGGCATCTGGCGGCGCAGCACCTATAATATCATGAATACTTCTATCAGCACCCACGAGCATTATATCCTTTCTGTTTTCTCTAAAGAAATCAAGATCCAATGAAAACATGCGATCAAGTACTGCAAGCTCAAATCCAATATTTGATTTTAAAGCTGTTTCCCAGTGTAAATCATAATTCCCAAGTACGGTTTCTGAATAAAATGCATAGGGTGTGTTATTGTTTCCAAAGTTAGAAGGTACTAAATAAGCATTTCCACCTGAACCCCACTGAGTCATATACCTCCATCTACCGGAAAAATTATCATCTCCTACTAAACCATAGGAACCTCTTACTTTTAACTTATTTAACCATGACAGTCCTTTCATGAACGATTCATTAGAGATCATCCAACCTAAAGCAGCAGAAGGGAATAATTCAAATCGATAATCATCTGAAAATTTTTCTGAACCATTATAAGCTCCATTTATATCTATGAAATACCTGGTATCATAACCATAGGTTAATCTCGATACCCAGTCTTCTCTATACCTTGGAAACATGTTTCCTATTGCAAATTCTTCTCTGTTAAATAAAAACAAGGCTGATGTAGAATGGTTACCAAAGACTCTTGAATAGTCAAATGACATCTGATAAAATAACCTCCTGCTACGACTACCATTGTTAACAGATAAATCATTTAAGGTCCATGGAGCAATCGCAAAATCGAAATCATTTATTCCTGGATTTGTAACAAAAAATTCATTACCATCAGCATCATAATATTTATATACAACATTATCCCTGGGTAATCCGGTATTAATTCCATCTCTAATCGAACGGGTTGCTGTCATATTATTATCCATAGAAAGCTTGGCTTTGAAGTTTAATCCTTTAGTAAGAAAATCAAGCTTTTGATCAAACACAAAATCACTATTTATCTGGAATTTATATTGGTTTGTCGCACCAAGTGATGAAAGCATCACAAGTGGATTCAAAGTTTCGTAGCTTTCTGATGGATCCATTCCGTATGAACCATCAGGATATCTTGGATAATAAATGGAAGGAGATAATTGATATAATGCTCCTAATATTTGTGAAAGTTTATTTCCATCTGCCGGTTTATTCTGATTTCCATAATAACCAGATAGATTAACCGTAAATCTGGTGGACCTGGTAATATCAAAATCTAGATTACTTCTATAATTAAAACGATCATAACTAAATTCGCTCTCATAACCTTTTCCATTATCATAAGATTTGCTATCGAAAATATCACTCACATGTTGATAAGAAAAGCTTGTGAAGTATTTGGCTACTTTTGATCCTCCCCTAACAGATAAGTTTACCCGATTATCCATGGCATAGTCTTTTAAAATAGCATCTTCCCAATCTACATTAGGGTACATCATACGCTCTAACTCGTTTGCTGGATTTCTATATTTATCAGCTATTTCCAATGGAATATAGTTATTCCATGAATTGGGATTATAAAGCATTTCTCGCTCAATTGATTCATTTGCAAGTAATATTGCATCGTAAGAATCAACACGTTTCGGTAATTTAGACGGAGCCTTTAATGTTGTATTTGCTGAAAAAGATAACTTCGCTTTTCCTTCTTTTCCCCTTTTTGTATTAATAAGTATTACTCCATTTGCGCCCTTCACTCCAAAAACAGCTGTTGCCGAAGCATCTTTAAGAACAGACATATTTTCAATCTCGTTTAAATCAATATTCGACATACTCCTTTCCATTCCATCAACTAGAATTAAAGGCTGTCCTGATCCGTTCCAGGAACTTTGACCCCGAATAAAAATTAATGGTTCATTTTCTCCAGGAGTAGAATTTGAGTAAATTGTAGTAACCCCAGGCAACTTACCCTGTAATGCTTCACCAACCGTAGAAACACCACCCGATTTCATCAAATCGGAGCCTTTTGCCTGCACAATTGAACCAACTACACTTTCTTTCTTTTGAACCCCATAGCCTACAACAACCACCTGTTCCAATTCTTGTAATGATGGAGAAAGTTGAAGATTAATATTCGTTTGGTTATTTATTGCCCTTGTTTCTACATTATATCCTATAAATGAAAATACCAAAGTATCCTTTCCTGATGCAGAAATTCTATATTTACCATCGAAGTCAGTTATACTACCATAAGTTGTACCACTAACTACTACATTTACACCTGGCAATGGCAAGTTATTTTCATCTGTAATAATCCCCGAAACTTCCCACTCCTGATTCTGGCTAAATATTGTCATTGAAAATAGGAAGTACAATAATATAACCAGATTGATTTTTTTTACATCAATACTTTTGCCAAACATCTGCTTGTATAAAAGATGGAATTCGAACAGGTTCTTCATCATGTTTGTCCGTTAATTTGTTAAGTTTAACTATTTACTAGTTATTGTTTTAGTTTTAACAGTTCATAAAAAGCCTTTTTAGGCTTATTTTCACGATCAAATAATAAAGGATAATCGGTTCTACCTTTGATAGGATGGTTGTTTTTCCATGATTCACCATCATTAAGCCCCCAGAAAGTTACCCTTAATATTTTATCGCTATGCTTTAGGAACAGTTCAAATAGGTCTCGATATTTATTTGCTAATTGAATTTCTATCTCCTCTGGCAGCCCATCAACATATGGATCATACAAGGCATCATACTCTTCATCAACACCAATTTCGGCATCTCCTATTTCTGACCATGGAGGAAGAGGGAGTACAGATATGTCAAGTTCCGTAATCATAACCTTAATCCCTAGATTTGCAAATGCAACAATACTCTTTTCCACCTCATCAATAGGGGTGTCCAGCTTATAGTGCGCCTGCATTCCAACAGCATCAATCTTAATATTAGCTGCCTGTAAATCTTGTATCAACTGAATAGTACGGTTTCTCTTGGCTTCTTTATATAATCCATAATCATTATAGTACAACTCAGCATTTGGATCGGCTTGACTGGCATAATAAAAAGCGGAATCTAAATAATCCGGACCAATTATTTCATGCCATTTTGAATTTCTCAATTGATTATTATCAACGGCCTCATTTACAACATCCCACCCGCGGATTTGACCTTTATATTTCCCTGCCAATGTATTAATATGACTTTTCATTCTACTAAGTAAAACCTCCCTTGAAACATCAATACCTGAATTATCAGTAAATATCCAATCCGGAACCTGTGAATGCCAAACTAGTGTATGGCCAATGATTGCCATATTGTTTGTTTCGCCATAACTCACAAAATTATTTGCCTCATCGAAATAGAAATACCCTTCGGAAGGCTGAATATATCTGGATTTCATAGCATTACCAGCAACAATTGAATTAAAATGCTTTGTCACTAATTGGTTTGAAATATTATCCAAACCATTTTGTGTTTGATTGGTATTTAATGATACACCAATAAGAAAGTCATCGGTATATAGTTCTTTGAGACTAGCCATAGTATCAAATGCAATGCTATCATCAGAATTCGCCAGAGTATCTATTTTAACTTCATCGTCAACTACAATAATTGGCTCAGGAAGCCCTCCCTTCTCACATGAAAACATGAAAGCAGCCATTAAAAACATTATTAAACTCACAGATTTCATTTCTATCTAATATTTAGTCATATCATCACAACATCAAGCCAACACTACGAAACTTAAATAACCAATAAGTAAAGCATATTGTCATTTTGATTATATCTTCTTGTCGTTTCGACTACAAGTATAAACCATTTGAATCAATATTCCAAATTAAATGAAAAAAAAAAGCGTAAGAATTATATAAATGAAACACTCCTTATGTTATGTCATTTTGTTAGGGCTTTCCATAATTTTATATCTGTATTTCTTTTTTATTAAATTCTAAATTGAGAAAAGAAAAAGATTTGATATCAGGTTCTTTAGTGTATGTTTTAAATTAAAAGCCAATTGATTATCGCACCTCCTTAAATATAATAGAATATTATTAACGTGAATGATGCAAATATGTGTTTTCTGCAAAGACTTTCAGGAAGTTGTTTTTATTAATCATTTATTGAATTATGATTAAAAGTACCTATTAAAGATGAATTCATGGCATTCAAATATTTGTCGTAATAATACTATTTAATGTCTAAATAATAACTCTAAATCAAATTCTACTTTTGTATTTTTGAATTGACAAATTATACTATAAATAACTATGTACCTATTAGGAATAGATTTAGGAAGCTCATCTGTAAAAGCCAGCATATTAAACATAGAAACAGGCGAATCTATGGCAACTGCTTTCAGTCCAGATGTTGAGATGAATATGTTTGCAAAACACCCTGGCTGGGCTGAGCAACATCCCGAAACATGGGTTGAAAACTGTATTGCAGCAATTAAAAAGATTAAAGACAATACCAATATTGATTTAAATAAGATTCAGGCTATTGGCATTTCATACCAAATGCATGGGCTGGTACTTGTAGATAATAAAGGTGAAGTTTTACGGCCCTCAATTATATGGTGCGATAGCAGAGCTGTTGAAATCGGGAATAAGGCTTTTTCTGATTTAGGAGAAGATTATTGCTTAGGTCATCTGTTAAATTCACCAGGTAACTTTACTGCTTCGAAGTTGAGATGGGTGTACAACCATGAACAAGAGTTGTATTCAAAAATACATAAGGTTATGCTTCCCGGTGATTATTTAGCATTCAGATTGACCAATGAAATAAACACAACCGAAAGTGGTCTTTCAGAAGGCATTATGTGGGATTATAAAGAAAATAAAGTTGCAGGCAAACTTCTGGAACATTACCACATAAAAGAAAGCCTTATCCCTCCGGTTGTACCTACTTTTTCTATTCAGGGA
>JAGLSB010000418.1 GCA_023135955.1 Bacteroidales bacterium
TACGGAATATATTATCTTCCCTGTCATCTGATTTTTCTTTACCTATAGTTCTATGTTTGCATCGCCTGCGAGATTTCAGAAGTGGCCTTTGTGAATCTTTAAGACAAGTTTCAACTCTGGATATTTTGGAGCCAGAAGATAAATCTCCCGTTTTTGGGCAGATGGTATATCTGGCACCAGCAAATTATCATCTTCTTTTCGAAGATACTAACCACTTTGTTTTATCGGTTGATGAGGAAGTAAATTTTTCACGACCTGCAATTGACCTTACTTTTGATTCAGCAGCCCGGGTTTTTGGGAAAAAGGTTTTGGTTATACTTTTGAGTGGAGCAAATTCAGATGGAGTAAAAGGAATAAGTAATTGTAAGGATAATGGTGGCTACACAATGGTTCAGGATCCTGATGATGCAGCAGTTGCTACTATGCCGAAAAACGCAATTAAATATTTTTCTCCAGATAAGATAGCTACGGAAAAGGAGATTATTCAATTTCTGAACAAAATTAATAAAGGAAATATTAAGCCAAAGGCAAAGCTTGAGAAAAGCAAACCTTCAGTTAGATTTATTAAATAATAGGTATCAAAGAATTCAGTAAAAAATAGAATAATGGTGAATTTTTTAAACATAAGTTTGAAGAAAAGGAGAAGAAAGAAGGATTCCTCAATACCTTCTGAGCCAATCAGGAAACAAAAAATAGAAAACATTCTGGTGGAAGACTTTATGAGAGATTTTGTTTTTCCATTCGATAATCCAGAACAGCTTGCACAAAGTATTCTCTCCGGACTTGCTAAGCATTTTGAAATATTACAAGGTATTTTTCTTGAAGTGGATGAAACAGAAGAAGTAAATGCTCTTCGATATTTGGGAGGATATGCTTGTGCTGCAAGAAATGTGGAAGATTATGTTTTTCAGTTAGGTGAAGGTTTACCTGGACAGGTTGCTGTTGATAGAAAACTATTGAATCTTAATTCAATACCTGAAGGATACCTTTCAGTAAGAACAGGTCTGGGAGAGGCAAAACCGAACTCCCTTATTATTTTCCCAATACAATTTGGAGATAAACTTTGGGGAGTAATTGAACTTGCTTCCTTTCATTCTTTTAGGGAAGAGGATGAGACATTTTTTATTCATTTATCGAATGAAATTGGTGGGCATTTAGAAAAGCTCGATTTAAATTTTCAAGATCAATAAGTCTCAATGGTATCCAAAAAGAATATAATTATTATCAGTTGGTCTGTAGTTGGCGCTGCATTAGTTGGGATTATACTAATGATATTAGTATTTGTTTTTGCATTATCAATATTGGAGGAACCATTTTCCTTAGCTGATATCAAAAAACTACATTCAGAATTTAATATCTTATACATTACCAGATTAATTCCCATATTTTTTGCTATTCTCGTTGGTATTATTACTCAGAAGGTATTAAAAAAATTGGATGATAAGGATAAATTACAGAATTCTCTATTAACCTCCATTAATGACACGAAGAAATTTGTAAATAATATTGAACAGGGAAATCTTAATAGTCAATTTAAGTTTGATAATGGAGATAAAGAATTGAGATTATCTCTTGAAAGTATGCGTAAGAGTCTTTTAAAGGGAGATGAGAAAGAACGAGGAAGAAATAAAATTAATCTTTTAGTTTCAGAAATCAGCAATATGCTCCGCTCAGAAAGTAATCTTGATGAACTTGGATACAATATCATTAGTTATTTAGCAAACAATATGGATGGTGTTGTCCAGGCTGCCTTTTATCTTGTAAATAATCAGCAATCAGATAAAAAGCTTATCACTCAAATTGCAAGTCATGCCTATAAAAGAAAAAAGATCCTTCAATCAGAATTTCAATTCGGAGAGGGTCTTGTAGGACAAGCTGCTATTGAGAAAGATATTATTCTTAGGACAGAAATACCCGAAGATTATCCAACAATTTCCAGTGGACTGCTTGGTGATAAAAAACCTGAAAGTATATTGATTACTCCTTTGAGCCTTGAAGATGAAGTATATGGCGTCATTGAACTTGCCTCATTAAGAAAGTTTAATGACTTGCAAATAAATTTTTTAAAAGAGTTAAGTGAAGTTATTGCTCGCACAATTCATAACATTCGGGTTAATGAGCAAACCAGGTTGTTATTTGAAGAATCAGAAAAAATGCGATCCGAATTATCTATTCAGAAACAGCAGCTTATTGAGAATGCAGAGAAGATGATTCAAACACAGGATGAGCTTAAAGATACAAACTCACAGCTTGAGATTCAGATTCAGGAAACGAAAGTTAGTACTAAAAAGTCTATGGTTTTACTTGAGAATTCTCTGGAAGTAATTTTTATTTTTAATCCTGAAGGAATGACTCTCTTTGTTAGCCCCTCAATCAAAACAGTTCTAGGGTATTTTCCGGAAGAAGTAGTTGGGTTTAGGAATGTAGAGAATTTGCATCCTCTTGATGTAGAGAGATTTGAGAAATTCCTGGATAATATAAAATCATTTCCAGAAAAAGACCATTCTCTTCAATACAGATATTTTACTAAAAGTGGAGAAATTATTTGGCTGGAAGCAAAAGGAAAAAATTCTCTTGCTGATGAAATAATAAAAGGAATTGTAT
>JAGLSB010000419.1 GCA_023135955.1 Bacteroidales bacterium
GGATTTTGGACAAAAAACAGATGTAGCTGATGAGAATCCTGAAGTCGTAGCTGCCCACAAGGAATTTTATAAAAAATGGTATTCATCCGTGGGAGAGAGTTTTGGTAGTTTTCCATATATCTCAGTTGGTATTGAAGAGGAAGTTCTTTTAAGTGCAATGGATGTATTTCCTGTAGATGCAAATAAGTCGGGTAAAGCTGTATGGAACCAAAGTGGTGTAAAAAAAGCCCAGCTTAATCATGGAGTGTGGAAAATTAAAGTAGAAGAAAAAGCCAATTACAAAATATCTCTTTATCGATGGCCCCCCTCGGAAAAAATTCCAATTTTGGATGCTCCGGCAAAAGGTACAGCTATGGATGTTTCTGAGGCCTATATTAAGATTCAAGATTTTGAGAAAACTAAAGCTGTAAAATCAAAAGATGTTTATGTGAGCTTTGAAACCGAACTTGGAGTTGGTGAGACAAACCTTGATGCAAGTTTTATGACTGATAATAAGAAGCTTACGTCTGCATATTTTGTCCTTATTGAGAAGTTGAATAAGTAGTTGCATATTGTGTCAACCTAATAGAAAGCTTGTCCCGTTTTTATTTGGGACAAACATCAATATGAATAAAACCCCGGTGATGATTTTGAAGGGTGATATAAAATAGATAAGGATTAATTTTAATTGAAATTGAAAAGCTTCCGGGGCGATAATAATATTTTATCATGAGAAATAATAAAAGGAAATATCTTTTGTCTCTTGCCGGCCTTAGTGCATTAATACCGGCATGGAATCAGGATGTCAGGTTTGAGGAAGAAGACAGACCTAATATAATATTTATACTGGCTGACGATCTTCGCTTCGATGCGCTCGGATGCATTGGCGGAGATGAGTTTAATACTCCCAATATAGATAAGATTGGAAAGCAAGGTGTGATTTTCTCGAATGCCTATAATACAACAGCAATTTCAATGGCCAGCAGGGCACAAATAATGACTGGTTTATATGAGTTCTCGACGGGCTGTAATTTTACACATGGAGATTTGTCATATGATATTTGGGAATCTTCCTATCCGTATTTGTTAGAGAAAGCAGGATACAATACGGGTTTTGCTGGTAAATTCGGATTCAGAGTAATGACAAAAGACGGGAGAAAAGGAAATGTATCAACTGTATCGGAATCTTTCGATTATTGGAACGGCTGGTTAGGGCAGGGAAGTTATTCAATGGAAATGAATAAAGAAGCTGAAGAATACAAAAAAAAGTATGGAGATGCACCCGAACATACAACTTTTGCTCTTGGCGTTTCAGGATGTGATTTCATTGAAAAATATGCCAATCAGGATCAACCATTTTGCTTATCAGTAAGTTTTAAGGCTCCTCATACACCCTATCATACAGACCCAAGGTACAATGAAGTATATTCTCAGACCAAATTCGAAGAATCAGGGAATCATGGTGAAAAAGAAAGTCTGAGTCCCCAGGCACTTGCCGGCAGACCATACTCTAAAGGAAAAAGCTGGATGAATGATTATCAGGATCAGATGAAAAAGTACAATACCATGGTGTATGGTATGGATGTAGCTGTGGGGATGATACTGAAAGAACTCGACAAGCAAGGGGTCAGCGATAATACTGTCATCATATTCACTTCTGATAACGGCCATTTTAATGGTTCAAAATCATTAGGCGGAAAACTATATGCTTATGAAGAAGGTTCAAAAGCACCTTTGCTGTATTATGACCCACGACTTTCTGAAAATGTAAATAATCAGAATAAAGATGCCTTGATAGGAAATATCGATATGTCGCCAACAATTTTGGATCTTGCAGGAATTGAGATACCAGAAAGCTATCAGGGAAAAAGTATAATTCCTATCCTTGAAGGTGAAATTGAAGAGAATCATGAATCATTAATGCTTATAAATGTTTGGGGTACCCGTGCTGCACAGTCATTGAGCGTTGTAACCAATGATTTCAAGTACATATACTGGATGTATGGAGCAGAAGGATATAGCCCTGTTGAAGAACTCTTTGATATGAATAATGATCAGCTCGAACAAAAAAATCTTGTCAATAATAAGAAATACAAAAGAGAGCTTGAGGAAATGCAATCAAAATATGATGACTACCTAAAATTCTGGGCTGCAAAAAGTGTGGATGGTAAAGGTTATCCTAAGTATGTTAAAATTGGTGACAGGCATATCCCTTTCGATACACATTCAATGGAATTATTAAAAACCATGTATCCCGATGAGGAGAAAAGTAAAAATAAGGCTAATCAGGATGGCGATGGAAAAAAAGCTTCTAAAAACAAAACGAAAACAATAAAAACAAAGAAGAAATCCAAATAAGAATTGAAAATGAGAAAAGAGTTAAAATTTATGAAGATATTTGGAATATTAGGACTGTCTATTAGTGCTACGGCACAAGACCGACCTAATATTTTGTATATAATGTCTGACGATCATTCTGCTGATGTGATAGGGGCTTATGATAGTCATTTAAAAGACTATGTTCAAACACCAAATATAGACAAGCTGGCACAAGAAGGGGCATTGCTTACACATTGTTTTAATGTTAATGCTTTGTCAGCCCCTAGTCGGGCAAGCATAATTTCAGGTAAATATTCGCATAAAAGTGGTGTTTATACTCTTAGGGAAGACTTGAATACTAATAATATGACAACACTTCCCAAAGTGATGAAAAGTGCCGGATATCAGACATCTGTGGTAGGGAAATGGCATATTCATGGTGATAATCTTGAAGGTTTCGATTTTCATGCTGTTACACTCGGTCAGGGTAACTATTTTAATCCAACTCTGAATACTAAGGAGGGTAAACGGCGAAC
This sequence comes from Bacteroidales bacterium, assembly GCA_023135955.1. Lineage (GTDB taxonomy): Bacteria > Bacteroidota > Bacteroidia > Bacteroidales > JAGLSB01. The sequence continues at coordinate 2,835 of JAGLSB010000419.1, forward strand.
AACCGGCTATTCTTCAGATGTAATAACTGATATTTCTTTGGAATGGCTGGAGGAAAGAGATCAAAATCAGCCTTTCTTTTTAATGACACACTTTAAGGCAGCCCATGGACCCTGGCAGCCTGCTCCTCGTCATGAAAAAATGTATGAAAATGACATTATCCCTGAACCGGCAACTTTATATGATGATTATGCTAACAGGAATCCTGCCGGAGTTCAAAATACTACAGCCAGAATTCATAAAAATGATAGTAAGAGTTCTCTGTCTCTCTGGTTCCAGAAAGGTAAGAAAGGCAAGGGAGGCTGGCCTACCGGTGAAATTAGTTTTGAAGAAGGTGCTGGTGCTAAACAGATTACTGCTGAAACTTATCAAAAATATGTAAAAGACTATATGAGATGTGTGGCAGGTATAGATGAAAATGTTGGTAGATTATTGGCTTATCTTGAAGAAGAAGGAATACTCGATAACACTGTAATTGTTTATACCTCCGATCAGGGGATGTATGTGGGTGAGCACGGATTTTTCGATAAAAGGCTCGGCCTTGATGAAGCGATGAGAAACCCCTTTATTATTCGATATCCAAAAGAGATAGAGGCAAAGCAGAAGGTTGATAATATTGTTAATAATGTAGATTTTGCAGAAACACTTATTGATTTCGCCGGGCTGGAAATTCCTGAAGAGATGCAGGGCTATAGCTTCCGGTCGATTTTGATTGGTGAAAAGCCATTATACAATAGAATAGGAACAATATATACTTTTTATTCTTCAGGAACTCCTCATCAATATGGATTCAGGACAAAGGATTTTAAATTACTTGTATACAGGGATAAGAAAAACAGGGAAAGTTATGATCTTTTCGATATGAAGAATGATCCTAATGAATTGATGAGTCTGGCTGAAAATCCCAAATATAAAAAGGTTCTAAAAGATATGATTTCCCTGCTTGAAAAAGAAATGAAAGAGATTGATCTTAAAAAGGGATTTCTTCCGGGCGATGAAGAATGGAAAAACCATGTTGAAAAAGGAGAATAATAGTAAAATAAAATAATTATATAATCATGAATAAATATCAATTAAAGTTTGGTGCAAAAGCCTTTGGCCTTGGATTGGCTTCTCTTGCAATTAATACAAATTCAATTTTTGCCGAGAAAGAAACTAAACCCAACTTCGTTGTCATAATGATGGACGATGTAAGTCATGACATGTTTGGTGTCTATGGAAACAAAGATGTTCATACTCCTAATATTGACGGGCTTGCAGAAAAGGGAGTTATGTTTCAAACTGCATGGAATTCATCCCTTAGCTGTCCGGCAAGAGCACAGATAATGACAGGTAAATATGCTACCACAACCGGATTTTGGAATAATGGATTTGCCATTCCACAGGAAGATGGCAGCAATGACCTTTTCAAGTTTCATTCATCATTTTCAAGAATATTAAATGATAATGGTTACAAAACTGCTGTTGCAGGAAAATGGCATATCGGTGGAGCAGAGATGGAGTATGATCCGGTAGTAGGATTTGACGAATATTGTATGTGGGAAGGCAGGAAAGAATTAAAGCACTTATTGGGAATGGATACCTGGGATGGCGGAACAGAGAAAGGACAGGATGGCGGAACTGCCAGATATTGGAATCCCGCTGTTATCAAAAATGGGGAACTGATTCCTACTGG
>JAGLSB010000042.1 GCA_023135955.1 Bacteroidales bacterium
GCTGAAGAGCCCCGGAAAATTGTATATGCGCCTGAGGAAATTGTAAATGACACCTTGCGGAATTTTCGCGAAGGCTCCTACATGCATAAAAAGGATGGAATTTACTATTATTCCTACACCAATTGGAAAAATCCTGAGATACAGGCTTATTATGCTATGGGCTCAAGTCCATACGGCCCATTTGAATGGAAAGGAGCAATGGCGCCCGCACCAAACGATGGCGCCCAGGACCATCATTCAATTGTTGATTTTAAAGGTCAATGGTATTATTTCTACCATATAGCTGGTCATGAATTTAAGCCTGAAGGATGGAATGGTTACAGACGTATTGCCTGTTACGATAAGTTGTATTACAATGAAGATGGAACAATACAAATGATAAAACACACGAAAGGGAAGAGCAATTAAAAAATATGAAACGCTTGAAAATATTAGGGGTATTAGTGGTCGATTAAAATTTTAAAAAAATGATTAAACTAAAAACAATTACTAACAAATTTATTCTGTCAATTATTCTGGCCGGATTAATTAGTTTATTAGAAGTGCAAGCTCAGGAAAAAGTTGAGCAAAAAACGAAATGGTTTACAGATGCCCGATTTGGAATGTTTATCCATTTTGGGTTATACAGCGTTCCGGCCGGTGTTTGGGATGGTGAGATTTCAGGCCGTAACATGTATGCCGAATGGATACAAAAGCAAGGCAACTGGCCCTATGGTATAAAAGACCAGGAATACCAAGCCTTGGCAAGAGAGTTTAATCCAACTCAATTTAACGCTGAAGAATGGGTACTAAACGCGAAAGCCGCAGGTATGAAATACATTGTCATAACAGCCAAACATCACGATGGCTTTGCTTTATGGCCAAGTAAAGTGTCTGATTTTAACGTCATGGATGCCACTCCTTTCAAAAGAGATTTGCTTGGGGAATTATCAGATGCCTGCAAAAAGCATGATATCCGTTTGGGATTCTATTATTCTCACTGGCAAGATTGGGAGCATCCCGGAGGAGCACGACCACCAATTAAACAATTTAATAGCATTCCGCCACAAATTCAGGTTACCGACAAAGATTTTGATATATACTGGCGTGAAAAATGCCTCCCGCAAGTAAAAGAATTGATAGAAAATTACCATCCGTCCCTTATGTGGTTTGACACTTGGGGAGATCCTCAAATAATAACCGACAAACGCCTCGATGAATTGATCTCCCTTGTAAGAAAAACAGACCCCAATTGCCTTATTAACAGCCGCATATTAATGCGACGTAAAGGGATTGAAAATAAGGTCGATTTTCTATCAATGGGTGATAATAGTTTCCCAACGGAAACAATAGATATGCCTTGGGAAACATCCGGTACAATGAACCATTCATGGGGATATCATAAATTAGATTACCATTGGGAATCAACAGAGGGATTGTTGCGAAAACTTGTTGGAAATACTTCAAGAAATGGTAATTTTCAATTAAATATCGGACCTAAAGCCGATGGGACTTTTCCCGCTGCAAGCATACGCAGATTGCGTGAAATAGGTGCCTGGTTGTTTGTTAATGGTAAAGGTATTTACAATACTAATCCAAATCCGTTAAAAAATGTAGATTGGGGATACATTACATGGAAAGAAATCCCGGAAGGGAAAGTCAATTTATATCTTCATGTTTCGGATTGGCCGCAAAATCAGGATTTAACTTTACCCGGTTTCAGTATATTACCGGAAAAGGTATATGTTTTGGAAAGTGGTGAAGAACTTGATTTTTATCCACACCAGGGACTTATGGTTAAATTACCACCAACACCTGTTGACAGCAGAATCACAGTAATTGTGGTTGAAACAGATTCAGAGTTGTTTAAAAAGTATATTCTAAAAACGAGGTGATTTTGGAACAATAGCAAATTAGTAAAACAAAAGTTATATTTTTAAAACGTCTCGGAGAGCAAATACTTCGAGACGTTTTAGTAAATGGTTACTTTTATTTTCCTTCAGCAGCCCATTTTTTCATTAGAGCAACGTTTCCTCTAAGGATTTCTGCCCTGTCTTTTAAACGTGGATTGCTCTCCATGGACTTAATACTCTCATTCATTTCGCTATCATAGATTTCCTTTGATTCAATGCTCTGACCCTTATCATTTGTCTTTTTCCCCCAGTTGGCAAGTATAG